>NZ_DOPT01000034.1:0-57259 GCF_003512625.1 Herpetosiphon sp.
CCACCTACTTGGAAAAAGTTGGTCTGGCGTTGAATGCTCGGCACCGCCAAGACCTCGGCCCAAATCGCCGCTATCGCCTGCTCTAAATCGGTTTGTGGCGGATCATCGTTCGCGATGGCGGCATAGCTCGGCGCTGGCAACCGCCGCCGATCAACCTTGCCATTCGCCGTCAACGGCAAGGCATCAAGCACAACATAGGCACTCGGGAGCATATAGCTCGGGACCTGGCCTTGCACCGCTTGTTCAATCAGCTCAATCGCCGGATTGTCACCCACCAGATAGGCCACCAAGCGCTGATCACCAACCCGATCCTCCCGCACCACCACCACCGCATCATCCACCTGTGGTTGTGCCAGCAACACGCCAACGATTTCTTCCAGCTCAATCCGATACCCGCGTACCTTGACTTGCTGATCCCGTCGTCCAATAAATTCGATCGTCCCATCATCGCGATACCGCGCCAGATCCCCCGAGCGATACAGGCGTTCGCCCGCCGTTTGGCTCATGGGGTTCGGGATAAATGCCGCCGCCGTCTGGTCTGGACGCGCTAAATACCCTCGCGCTAAGCCTGCGCCACCCAAATACAGTTCGCCTACAACCCCTATGGGAACCAGTTGCAACAACCGGTCAAGAATATAGGCCGTGCTGTTCGCAATCGGCTGCCCAATCGGCACGCCCTGCGCCAGGTCAGTGGTTGCACTAAGCTGCTGACAACAGCTAAATGTGGTGTTTTCCGTTGGGCCATACCCATTAATCAGGCGACACTGCGGCCAGCGTTCCAGCACTTTGTGTACATGCACGGGCGACAGTCGATCGCCACCGGCCAGTAATTGACGCAACGAACCCAATCGATCCAGCGCATGATCCACCATTTGATGGAACAATCCGGCGGTCAACCAGAGCGTCGTAATCTGTTCGCGCTCCACCAAGTGGCCCAATTCGGCAAGGCTGAGTTGCTGCGGTGGGGCGATCACTAAGCGTCCACCATTCAGCAAACACCCCCAAAGTTCGAACGTCGAAGCATCAAATGCCACTGTTGCCAGCAATAACCCAACCTGGTCTGGCCCAAATGCCGCATACGTGGTGTTGCGGACCAATCGCACAATGTTCCGCTGATTGATCATAATCCCTTTGGGTCGGCCTGTTGAACCAGAGGTATACATCACATAGGCCAAATTTTCGGGGCTGATGTCCACGGTTGGCGCAGTCGTGGGATACGCTGCGAGGTGCGCGGCTATGGTTTCAAGCACAACCACGGAACACGCAACCGACGGTAAGCGGTCGAGCACGCCGTGCTGTGCAATCACCACCGTTGGCTGTAAATCACTCAGCATCCAGGCCAAACGCTCAACGGGATAACTCGGATCGACCGGGGCATAGGCTGCGCCAGCCTTGAGAATCGCCAGAATCGCCACCACTAAGTCCAACGAGCGCTCAACACACAAACCAACCACATGCTCTGGCCCAACACCCAGCAGTTGCAGATGGTGCGCTAGCTGGTTGGCCCGTTGCTCAAGCGCGTGATAGCTGAGGCTGTGCTCACCAAAACGAAGCGCAATCCGCTCCGGCCACAGGCGGGCTTGTTCGGCAAACAAACTTGCTACGCTTTGATCGTGTGGGTAGGCGGTTGTGGTCGCATTCAACGTATCAAGCAATAAGCTGCGTTCCGCAGGCAAGACCAACGGCAATCGGGCAATGGACGTGGTAAAGTCTGCCACAATCCCGTGTAAAAACATTTCCCAACGCGCAACCATCGTGGCAATCGTGCTGCGCCGAAATAAATCGCTCCGATATTCCATCACCCCACGAAAACCCTCGGGGGTTTCGCTCAGCGCCAGAGTTAGGTCGAATTTCGCCACCGTGCTGGGCAGGCTAATCGGGGTCAACCGAACATCCCCCCATTCCATCTGCCGTTGCGGCACGTTTTGATAGGTCATCATCACCTGAAACACGGGCGAACGGCTCAGATCACGCTCCGGTTGCACCAGTTGCACCACCTGCTCAAACGGTAAATCGCGGTGCTCAAACGCTGCCAGGACGGTACGTCGCACCGTGGGCAAGAGCTGCGCCAATGGCTGCGCTACATCTATGTTGTTCCGCAACGTCCAGGTATTCACCAAAAAACCAATCACCGGATCAAGGTCAGCATCGGCCCGACTCGCTAGCACGGAACCAATCGCCAGATCCTGTTGCCCACTCAGTCGCGCCAAAAAAGCCTGAAATGCGGCAAGCAGCAGCATAAATGGGGTCACATCATGCTGTTGCGCCATACGCTGAAGCTGGGTGCTGAGCGCAGCGGGGAGCTGAAAACTCAATGTCGCCCCACGATAGGATTGCTGGGCCGGTCGGACAAAATCGGTAGGCACATTCAATGGTTCGAGATCCGCCAACTGCTGCTTCCAAAAATCTTGGAGTGTCGTCAGATAGTGGCCTTGCAAGCGTTGCCGTTGCCACACCGCGACATCCGGGGCTTGCACCACCAACGGCGGTACATCCGGCGCAGTATTGGTGCGTAACGCGCCTAAAAAGCTGGCAAAATCGCGCAGCAGCACCCCCATCGACCAGCCATCACTAATAATATGATGGCAAATCAGCAGCAGCACATGCGATTCGGCAGCTAAACGCAGTAAGGTCGCTCGCAACAACGGCCCATGCTCAAGATCAAACGGTAGCTGCAACAGCGGTACAAGCTGATCCAGCACGACCTGCAACACCGCCGCCTCATCGCTCGCATCAGCCACGTCCAGCCCAAGCACGGGCAACCTGAGCGGCAGCTGTGGGGCAACCCGTTGAAACGGCACCCCATTCTGCGCATGAAACGTGGTGCGGAAGCTGGCATGGCGATCCACCACCAATTGCAAAGCCTGCTCCAACAGCGATGGATCAATGGGGCCATCGATCCGCACGGCCAAGGGAATAATATAGGCGTTGCTGCTCGTTGGTTCGTATTGGCTGAGAAACCACAGCCGTTCTTGCGCAAACGATAATGGCACCTGATCATAGGTCGCGAGGCGAGGAATGCTTGATTCAGCCTGCTGATTGTCGCTATCACCGCGCAGGCGTTTTTCGAGCCGCGCTTTTTTGGCCGCCGAAAGCGGAACTCGCCGAGATGCAGGATCAGTCTGGTTGCGCAACGAATCATCTGAATGCTCAGACATTATTCACCTCGTAATTGTTTCAAACGCTTCTCTAGGAGTGACCGTTTATGTTCGGTTGCAATTGCGAGCAATTCAGGCTGATGCTGCGTATAACCAGTCAAGCGCTGGAGCATATCGAATTGATCAGGTTGGTTAGTTGGTGCAACTAGCGGGAGTGCTGAAGGAAGTTGGTCTGTCACAGTCGGGTACTCCAAGCTGGGCCGTATTGCTACGACCCAGATCCATCGTTGCCAACCAAAGATGTTAGGCTAGTTCAGCTATCATTGCATCGTTTACGACAGTCGTAGCGACTGCCTGACGCTGATAGCGCAAGGTTTCCAACGGTCGTAGGATACTCTTCAAGTTTAGGCCACGCTTGAGCGCCATAATAATTCCGGCGGCTTCAGCATAATTTTGCACTTCAATCACGGTATTAAGCGGGAAGCGATCGGGCGTAATCTCCAAAATTGTGGCATTATTGTGCACTGCAATCACGGGAATATTAAATTTTTGGGCATACAACACCGGAATGCCACCCAAGGCACTAGCAGGTGTCACAACTGCCACAACATTATTAATATTAATCGTGTCGGCGATGCGGCAAGTTGGCCGAGCGGTAATTTGCGGAGCCTGAGCTAAGCCAATTAGCACGCTCGCCATCCCACTGTGCGAGGTAATTTCGCCTGCGCCACGGGCATCGACAATCGGATCTTCAAGGTCAATTTGCTTGAGGTTAATCATCGGGGCATGGGCGGCGGGCAAGCGATATTTCTTGGCGATCAGGTGCGAGATAATCGCCTCGGCTCCACCAACTGGATTGGGATGTCGGCCCGAAAAGTGCTCGGCATAGCTATCAGCAGGCAAATCTTGGATGTTGCTGGTGACTGCAATTGCGGTTACACCCTTGGCGATCAATTGCTCGCAAGCACGGAATAAGGTCGCCGGATTGTCGATACTGCCAACATAGCTGCCAGAACTATGCTGAATACAACGCCCACCGATCGCCTCATCGGTGATCACAAACTCTTCAATATTCACCCCATAAACTGCGCGAACGGTATTGAGAATATTAAACACCACATCCAAGTGCTCAGCATCGGTTTTTTCGATAATCAAGCCAATTTTATTGCTATATGGCAGGTGCAGGTTAATCAAACCACGCGAGAAGAGATCAATGCAGTAGCCTTCGGTATACACTAAATTTTTATCCATCAAGATAAAATTTGAAGCATTAACTGCATTGGGATTTGTCACTAAATAATCGCAGCAACTGGCCAACAGGGCTGTGGCGGGGCCAGCATCGCCAGCATACCCGCCAATATCACAACCAACTCCGGTTGGCACAATGTTCAACACAGCGCTCTTGCCAGGGTAAAACTGCCCAAGCACACTCTCGGGCGGGTCGGCCAGATGTTCGCTATAAAGCGTGGCCTCGACCACCAGCTCATCAGCCGTTACTTTAGAAACATACCAACGTAATACATCGCCACTCACCAGCGTTTCGATCAATTCAGGCAGACTTTGTGGATTAGCAATATCAGATTTACGAATGATAAATTCTTGATTGTGAATCATGCTGTCGCCCTTCATTAGTTAAAAAGAAAGCTATCGTTGCGGACGCGGCGGCTATGGTTGATCTTGTGAGAGTAAAGCAAGTTCCTCATCTGATAAATGCTCGATCTCTTCCAACAAGATATCTTCTACTGCTAACGCCAGTGTTGCAGGAGTAGGATGCTTGAATAAGGTTTGGAGCGAAATATTAATTTGTAAGGCTTTGGCAAGCTTATAAATCACTTGGGTTCCCAACAGCGAGTGACCACCAATGTGGAAGAAATTATCGTGAACGCTAATTTGGTCGCGTTTGAGCACTTCCATCCAAATTTGCACCACGGCTTCTTCAATTTCACCTTGGGGAGCAACAAACGGCGTTTCACGCTCTGGTAGTGCGCTGGTAGCCAACAAGGCTTGACGATTGATTTTGCCATTGGCGGTGCGCGGCAAACTTTCAAGTGGCACAAGTATCGCTGGGAGCATATAACCGGGTAAGCGCTGTTGCAGAAATTCACGCAGCTCGCTAGTTGGCGTGCTACCTGCTTGTTTCAGCACAACATAGCCAATTAAGCTGGCCTCACTCGTCGGCAAAACTACCGCCTCTTGCACCGCAGGATGGTTCAATAAGGCTGCTTCAATCTCGCCTAGCTCAATTCGGTAGCCGCGCACTTTGACTTGATGATCAATGCGCCCCAAATGTTCGATCAGGCCATCGGGCAAGTAGCGGGCTACGTCGCCAGTGCGATATAAGCGTTGGCCTGGCTGGGCAGCAAATGGATTGGGCACGAATTTTTCAGCACTCAGTGCTGGTTGATTCAGATAGCCTTGGCTGAGGCTTGGCCCCGCCACACAAAGCTCACCAACTACGCCAATTGGCACTGGCCGGAGTTGGGCATCGAGAATATACAGTTGATGGTTGGCGGTCACTCGGCCAATCGGCACATTTACAACGTCGGCTAAGCGTTCTGGTTCAACCTGATAAATTGCACAATTCACCGAGGCTTCAGTTGGGCCATAGCCATTGTAGATGCGACAGGTTGGCGCAACCAAAGCCTGAATTTGCTTAACCAAGGCTGGTTGCAAAGCATCACCGCCAAGGTGCACAATTTCTAGGGTTGGCATCGGCTGAGCCAAGGCCACAACCTCAGCAAAGAAAGCTGGAGTTGCATGAATCGTATTAATCTGCCAGCGTTCAATTAAGCTGCGATAGCTCGCCAAATCTTCAAGTTGGCCAGCTGGGGCAATAAATAAGGTTCCGCCAGAAAGCATGGTCGTTAGCAGCTCAAATGCCCCAAAATCAAAGGCATACGAGAGGGTTTGCAACACCCGTGAATGCTGGCCTAGCCCAAAGTAGGCTTGGCCCCAACGCAACATTGGCAACAAATTGCGCTGCGAAATCGGCACACCTTTGGGTGTTCCGGTCGAACCCGAGGTATAAATCGTATAAACAGGCAGATCGTTGAGCAAACTACTTGGCAATGGGTTGAGTACTGGGTGATCAGCCGTCAGATCAAGCTGATCAAGCGCCACTATCTGCCAATCGGCATCAGCCAGATCGAGCTTGAGCGCGGCCTGGGTCAGCAACACCGGAGCAGCCGTATCGCGCAGAATAAAACGAATCCGCTCGGTTGGAGTTGCTGGATCAAGCGGTACATAGCCTGCCCCAGCTTTGAGCACGCCCAGCATCGCCACTACCAATTCAGGCGAGCGCTGCATACAAATCCCAACTGTCGCAAATGCTTGCACACCAAGGCTTTGCAAATAGCCCGCCAGTTGGCTCGAACGCTGATCAAGCTCGGCATAACTCAGTTGTTGCTCGCCAAATACGAGCGCCGTCGCGGTTGGCTTCTGGGCAACTTGGTTGGCAAACCAAGCCTGAATCGAGCCATCACTCGGGTATTGGGCGTGATCACCAGCCCACGAATCCAACAACTGCTCAGTTTCGTTCTCGCCGAGCAAACTCAATTGGGAAATTGGCAGTTCAGGTTGGGCCACAATGCTTTCGAGCAATTGCCGCAAATGGCCAGCCATACGGGCAATCGTGGCCTGCTCAAAAATGGTTGAATCGTAGATAAACGAGGCATTCAGACCTTCATCGGAACCCAAACCACGAATTGTCAGGGTGAGGTCAAGCTGGGCCGTGCCCATCACGCTGGTTTGGCTACTTTCAACGTCGCTGATCGTCAGCGCCCCCAACTCAGCCTCAGATTTCAAGGCATTGACTAGTTGAATGCCAACTTGGAAGATTGGAGTATGGCTCAAATTATGTTCAGGCTGCAAGCGTTGCAGTAGCTTTTCAAATGGCAAATCTTGATGCGAGTAGGCTCCCAGCGAGACTTCTTGCACGCGTTTGAGCAATACTTCAAAGCTGGGGTCACCAGCTAGGCTAACCCGTAATGGCAAGGTATTGAGGAAAAAGCCAATCAAATGTTCAGTACCAACCTGGCCGCGCCCACTCATATACGAGCCAATCACGATATCCGATTGACCGCTATAGCGATGCAACAAGGTTTGAAAGCCTGCCAACAAGGTCATGGCCATGGTCACGCCTTCACGCAAGCTGAGCGCCGCCAGCTGATCGGTTAAGCGTCGCGGCAAATAGACTGGCAGGCTTAGCCCTTGGAAGTTCTGCAAGGCTGGACGTGGACGATCCAAGGGCAAATTCAGCACCATTGGCGCATCTTCAAGCTGTTTGACCCAATACTCCAACTGCGATTCCAAAACTTCTCCTTGGAACCATTGACGTTGCCAGTGGGCAAAATCGGCATATTGAATCGCAAGTGGTGGCAATGGCGAAGGTTCACCGCGAAAGTAGGCCCAACTCAAGGCGGTCAACTCTTGAATCAGCAAATTCTTCGACCAATCGTCAGTGATGATGTGGTGCATCATAATCAACAAAATATGGTCAGTCTCATCAAGCCGAATCAATTGACCACGGAACAATGGGCCTTGAGCCAGATCGAACGAGGTTCGGGCTTCAGTGGCCACAATCTGCCGTGCCTGTTGTTCACGATCTTGAACTGGCAAGTCGCTCAAATCCACCAAAGGTAAGCTAACCGCCACTTCAGGATGAATAATTTGCATCGGTTGATCGTCGAGCACGATGAAGGTTGTGCGTAAAATCGCGTGCCGCTGCACAATCTCGGTTAACGCTCGCTCCAATAATTCATGGCTAAGTGGCCCTTTAAGTCGGGCATAAGTTGGCACGTTATAGGCTGGATTACCAGGCTCAAATTGATCGAGAATCCAATAGCGTTCTTGGGTAAACGACAACGGCAAGGCTCGATCATGGGCGACTGCGGTAATTGGTGGCATCTGCAAAACTGAGCCTGCCCGTAACGAGGCATCGATCTGCTCAGCTAAGCCCGCAATCGTTGGGGTATCGAAGAGACTACGCAACGGCACTTGCACCTGAAACGCCTGTTGAATCCGAGCAATCAACTGGGTTGCCATCAACGAGTGCCCACCCAGATCAAAGAATTTATCGTGAATCCCGATGCGGGGCTGATTGAAAGCCTTGGCCCAAATACCCGCTAAAACATCTTCAACGGTGTTGCGCGGAGCCACATAACTAGTGGTTAGCGTATTCGCTATAGTTTGTTCTGGCACAGGCAAGGCTTGACGATCAATTTTGCCATTAGCGGTCAGTGGAATCGCTGGCAATAATAACAAGGCTGCTGGCTGCATTGGCTCAGGCAGGGTCTCGTGGCTATAGTGTTGCAGCGCATTTATGATGCTCGTCGGGTTGCACCAAGCCCAGGTTGGGGTCGTTGGGCGAGCACTTGCTTGTTGGTTGGCTTGATAGACTGCTGGTTGCAAGGCATAAATATTGAACAACGCTGTATCAGCAAATTGCTCAGCTTGATCGGCAATCACATGGTAGCCTTGGGCTTCGAGTAATTGTTTAATCTCGTCGCGCAATTCAGCACTATGCACTTCCATGGCAATTTGGCGAATCTTGGGCCAATCGCTGGGCGCAATTCCCTTCAGCACATCGATTTCGCTGCGTTCAGCATCGATCTTGAGTAAATCGATCTGCTGCACGTTATGTTCACTAATCACATCAGAAATTGTGCGTAACTGACAGACAATCTGTTCACTATCCCAACGCCCTTGCATCCATTCTTCAGTAAAGTCTTCCATAAAAGCTTGCTCTTGATCGCCTGCCAACGCGCCAACCGTGCTTGAAAAATATTCCTTACGAATGTTCAAGTCGAAGGTTTGCACGGCAGCTTTATCTTTGAGCACATCAGCAAAACGCCCTGAGGCTCCTGAAAAATGGGGATAGTGAGTGAAGGTTTCTTGCTTCACGGCATCGGCGATGCCACATTCAAAAACTTGGGCATTTAAGCCATAGAGTTCAGCATTCAAACGCAACACTTGGCAGGTAGCCGGAATTGGCTCAAATGAAAAGAGCCGAATATTGCGATAGTTTTGGCCAATAAACAGACTAAACAAGCCAATATTTGCCCCAACATCAAAAACACAATCGCCATCGTTAAGCTGAATACCTTGGGTCACATAGACTTGATCTTCAAAAATCTCGTTATACAGCGGCACCGTCATATGGCGATTTTGGTGCACTACCAACATGCCGTTGGGCAATTCAAAATGTTCATGCTCAGCAAATATCCCTTGTTGCTTGAATCGCAGGAAATTGCTAACTGGTAGGGCTAAGGCCGGATTTGGCACAATATAACCAACCAGCTGTTGCTCGCCGCTCGCGTGCTCGCGCAGTTGGACCGTGCTTTGTTGGACTAGTGGATGCCGTTCAAGTGTATGGCTAATTTCGCCAAGCTCAACCCGATAGCCACGAATTTTAACTTGATCGTCGCTGCGACCCAAAAACTCCAGCAAGCCATCAGGCCGATAGCGTACCACGTCGCCGCTGCGATACAAACGATCGCTTGGATTGGTGCTCAAGCGATCAGTCACAAAGCGTTCGTTGGTCAATTCTGGCCGATTGAGATAGCCACGGGCTACACCAGCCCCGCCAATATACAGCTCGCCAATTGCCCCAAATGGCACAAGCTGCCGAGCAGCATCCAATACATAAACATAGCTATTAGCAATTGGCCGACCAAGCGGAACAATTGAGCCACGCGCCGCAGGTGAGCAACCACTTAGTTTGGTTGTGAGCACGCCCACGGTAGTTTCGGTTGGGCCATAGTGATTAACAATCGTACAAGTTGGTGCAAGTTGTTCAAGGCGCTCAATCAGATCCCAACTGCTGGCTTCGCCACCCAGCACCAAACGTTGTTTGGGCAAAACATGGGCAGGTTGGCTAGCAGCCAAAAGTGCGGTGAGATGCGATGGCACAATCTTCAGTACATCAATGGCCTTGGCATGCATATATTCGGCCATGGCATCGGCGTTAATCGCCCGATCTTGGGCAATCAAATGCAGCGTACCGCCATGACACAAGGCTGGAAACAGCACAGTGTGGCCTAAATCGGCAGCAAGCGTCGAAACCATGGCATATTGCATTCCAGGTCGGAGATCGACCTCTTGGATAATGCTCTGGACATAATTAGCCAGTTGACGATGCTCAATTGCCACACCTTTGGGCTTACCAGTTGAACCAGAGGTATAAATGATATAGGCCAGTTGCTCGGGCTGAATCGCTACGTTGAGGCCCAAATCAGCTTGGGGCGGGTTGCTCAGCAGCTGATCAATTAATACAATTGGGCTTTGCATATGGCCTAAGCGGGTTTGCAAACCCTGATCAGTAACCACAACCACAGCCCGACTATCGGCCAGCATGAGTTCAAGCCGCTCGTTTGGTACGCTCGGATCGATCGGCAGATAGGCAGCCCCAGCCTTGAGCACCCCCAAAATTGCCACAATGCTGGCGATGCTACGCTCAAGATAGATCGCCACAATCTGCTCACTCGCCGCGCCGTGCTCTCGTAATTGCAATGCAAGCTGATTGGAGTAACCCTCAAGCTCCTGATAGGTCAACGATTGATCTTCAAACACCACTGCTTGGGCGGTTGGGTGTTGTTGGGCTTGAGCCGCAAATAAGCTAGGAATAGTTACTTGGAGATCAAAGGTTTGGTAGCGACGATTAAGTTCAAGCAAAAACTGGCGTTCGCTGGCTCCAACAACTGCTAATTCGCCAAGCAAAAGCTGGTCGGATTGTTGAACCTGCTGACAAACCGTAGCTACTTGTTCCGCCAAACGTTGCACAAACTCCACCGAGAGTAGCTGTGCATCATAGACCAAGCGGCTTTGCAGCATATTGCCGATCTCGAGTAATTCGAGTTTGGCCACAAAGCGCTCAAAATAGCAGACCTGCTGACTCAGCCTAAAGCGGGGAGCATGTTCAAATGGTGGTTGCGGAAGGCTGGCATAACTGAAACAATAGTCTAAATGGTGCGCGGCAGCATCGGAAAATTGCTCCCAGGCCCAATATTCTTGCCAAGTGGTTGCTTGTTGGTAGGCGGTTCGGGTTTGACTGACCAAATCGCTAAACCGCAATTCGGGCTTAATCTGGGCGAAGAATGGCACGTGTTTGGCGAATAGGCCAAGTGCTGGCTCTAATTCGGCATAGTTGCGGCCATCGAGCCCCAAACCAAGTTGGAATTCGGTTTGATTGCTATTGCGCCAAAGCACCACTTGCCACGCCGCCAACAACCAACTTGCCAGCTCCTGGCTCGGCAAATTGGGCGTAGCAATGGTCAGCTCGTGTATTGCTGGAGTGAAACTTGGGCTTGGGTCAGCCAAGGTCGCCAAAACGGGGTTTGCAACAGTTTGCAGATCGTGGCTCTGCCAAAAGGCTGGGCCTGGCTCGCTGGCATCGGTAGCAAGCGTATCGTTCAGCCATTCAGCCAAATCAATATACTGAGCTACTTCTTGATCAGGCTGACCTTCTTGACTGTACAACAGTTCTAGTTCATAAACCAGTAAATTCAACGTGGTTAAATCGGCGGTCAAAGCAGGCAAAGTCAAAATTAATTGGTGCTGTTCGTTGCTCAACGACATTAATCGCGCCCAAAGCACTGGGCCTTGTGCCACGTCAATCGGGCTGCCCAAGGCTTCATCCCACGCAGCTTGGCGATCATCAGCCTGAAGCGTTTGCCAATTCAATTGGCCCTCGCCTACCACCTGCAAGGGCATACTCATGCCTTCAAGTTGGGCAAATTGGGTACGCAGAATCTCATAGCGTTGCACTAAGGCTTCAAGGGCAGCTTGCAACCGCTGAACATCAAGCGCCCCCTGAATATCAACGCTACATTGAGCAAGGTAGGGATTGATCTCCGCTGAATATTTAAGCGACCATAGCTGTTTTTGCTGGGGAGAGAGGCGAAATCCTTCAATGGAGCCTGTTTGCATGATCCAGCCCTTTCGTGATCGATATCGAGATAGAGACCAACAGCGAGGTACAACCCCAGTTATGAAACGACCGAACGGCGCTTGATCGTTTTGAGTTTCTGAGCATTAGCATCTCTTAATCGTTGCTCTTCCAATTGTTGAAATTGGTCTTCAGCTTGTTGTAAATGGTGCATAATCTCAGCAACGGCAATCATTGGCGTGGCAGCAATGGCTTGCAACACCAACTGACAATCGTGCAATACTCGTTCGATCTGGGTTACGGTAAAACGCTCAGTATCGTAGAGCACATCGAGGGTTAGCTGATCGCCTGGGATTGCCCGTAAGGTCAATGGCATGCTATTTTGCACAAAGGTGCGCTGCAAATCGAGCTTAAGGCTTGAGTGCTGGGTAAAAGCCGCCGTATCCATCGGGTAATTTTCAAACACGACGACTGTCTCGAACATGGCTTGTTCACGCGGCAATTTGGCCCAGCCTTGAATATCAACCAACGAGCTATACTCATATTGGCTCATGGCCAACTGCTGGCTTTGCACCTGTTTGAGCAAATCGAGAAACAGCTGCTCAGGCTGAATTTGAGCTCGCAACGGCAGCGTATTGATAAACAAACCAACCATGCTTTCAATTGCTGGCAGGCTCGGCGGACGGCCTGAAACCGTCACCCCAAACAGTACATCATGTTGATTGCTATATTGACCTAAGAGACAAACCCACACACCCTGAATTAAGCTATTGATGGTTAATTCGGCCTGCTGCATCACCATTTGAACTTGGCTAGTTAATTCGCTTGCCAGCTGGAGCAGCTGGGTAGCATAACTGTGCTGCGAACGACCTTGACGAGCAAAACTAAGTCGCGCTGGCCCCGCCCAATTATTCAACAGTTGTTGCCAAAAAGCCTCCGCCTTGGCCTGATCCTGCTGTTGAAGCCAAGCAATGTATTCGCCATACGGGCGGCGTGGGCCTAAAACTGCCTGCTGATTAAAGCTGGCTTGCTCGCCATAGCAATAGACCTCATAGAAGGTAAACAAATCCTTCAGCACAATCGCCTGCGACCAACCATCAAGCAAGAGATGATGGCGGCTCCAACAAAACCAATAGCTGGTCGGGCCGATTTGAATCAAGCTCAAGCGTAGCAAGGGTGCGGCAGTTAATTGAAAGCCTTGGGCTAAATCTGCCGCTAGCCAAGGCTCCAATTGTTGGGCTTGCTGCTCAGCCGAGTATTCCCGCCAATCCATGATCTGCAATGGTAGCGTAACTTGGCGCAACACCACTTGCAGCGGCTCCTCAAGATCTTCCCAAAAGAAGGCAGTCCGCAGCACTGAATGGCGCTGGATAACCTGTTGCCAAGCCCATTCAAAGGCTGCCAGATTCAGCTGGCCCTCAAGTTGCCAAACTGATTGATTTTGGTAGGCACTCGAATTGGGTACAAGCAGGGTATGAAAAAGCATCCCCTTTTGCATAGGCGACAAACCATAGATATCTTCTAAATTCTCAACTTTCATGAGTGCTGTTCTCGCTGTTGCGTAATTTGGCGATAAAGCTATCCAAATTCTTTTGGTTTAAGTTGGCCGATGGAAAATCCGAAGGGGTATAACCACCAGCATTGGGTTGTTGGCAATGCTGAATAATCGCTTGTAAGGCGGACACAAAACGTTCAGCCAAGCGCTGAATCGTCGCTGCACTATGCAATGCTTGGCTATATGTCCAATTCATCTGTAACATGTGATCGGTTACCAAGATCGTCAGATCAAGGTAATGGCGGCGTAAGGCTGCGGGGCTACGGGTTGGCCCACTCGATTCGCTCGTCCAAGCCAATGGACCAGTTTGCGAAACATCGTGGGCGACCGTGCCCAAATAATTAAAGCTCAGTTGCGGTTGGGGCAGATTGGCTAATTGCTGGCTCAGCTGGGCATCGCCACGCAAATAGCGCAATAAACCATAGCCAATCCCGCGCTGTGGAATTTGGCGCAACTGTTCTTTAGTTGCGCGTAGGCTATCGCCAGCATTGGCTGATTTGCTCGCTTGCAACAACACCGGAAAGCGACTAGTAAACCATCCAACCGTGCGCGAAATATCCAAATCATCCAAGATATCTTCACGACCATGGCCTTCGAGCTCGACTAACACGCTTGGATTGCCCTGCCATTGACTGATGCTTTGGGTTAAGGCTGCCAATAGCGCATCGTTAATTTGGGTGTTATAGACCGGAGGAACCACTTCCAATAAGGCCTTCGTTTCCTCAACACTCAAATGTAGGCTCAGATTTTGGGTGCTTGCAACCGTATTGGCATGGGCTTCAGCAGCATAATCGACTGGTAGTGGGCGAACCTGTTGGCGGGTAGGATCAAGCCAATAGGCAACTTCGCGCTCAAGTTCAGCCGAACCTGCATAGCGTTGCAAGCGCTCAGCCCAATCTTTGAATGAGTTGGTTTTGGCTGGTAAATTAATTGGTTGTTGCTGACGAATTTGCTCGTATACCAGCGGTAAATCGGCAAACAAAATCTGCCACGAGACAGTATCAATCGCCAAGTGATGCACAATCACCAACAAGCGACTTGGTTGATTGGATCCAAGCTCAAACAAGGCCATACGCAACAACGGGCCATTGATCAGATCAAGGCTAGTTTGCAGTTCAGTGGCTTTTTGCTCCATCAACTGGCGCTGCTGCTCGGCTGGCGCAGCGGCCAGATTAATGTGCAGCAACTCGACCGCTACATCGGCACTATTAACTTGTTGCCAGCCTTGTTCGCTCGGGCTAAATCGTAGGCGCAAGGCATCGTGATGGCGCACAAGTTCAGGCAACACCTGAGCCAAAATCGCCGGATCGAGATCAAAGCGCACTTCGAAAAAGACTGCTTGATTATAATGCTGCGGCTCGGCGAGGGCTTGCTCAAAAAACCAATGTTGAATCGGAGTCAACGGCACAGGGCCAGTTATCAATTGCTGCTGAGCTTGTTGATCTGCTGTTGTGGTGGCCACCACTTGCGCCAAATCGGCAATTGTCGGATGATCAAATAATTGCTTGGGTGTCAACTTAAGGCCTGCTTGGCTGGCGCGGGCAATAATTTGAATACTCAGAATTGAATCGCCGCCCAGCTCAAAAAAGTTATTGTTAATGCCCACCGACTTGCCACCCAACACTTGGCTCCAAATGTCAACCAATGTTGTCTCAACGGGGGTTCGTGGAGCCACAATCTGAGTGCTAGCCTTGGTTTGTTGCTGTTCAGGCGCTGGTAAGGCTTGACGATCAAGTTTGCCGTTAGCGTTCAATGGCAGTCGTTCCAACATCACAAATGCCGCCGGAACCATGTAATCGGGCAGGCTCTGTTTCAAAAAGTTACGCAACTCGCGTAACGAAAGTGGGCGTTGTTGGCCTGCAACCAAATAAGCTACCAAACGCTTATCGCCAGCAGGATCATCACGCACTATCACCGCTGCTTGTTCAATCGCCGTGTGGTTACGCAACGCTGCTTCAATTTCACCCAATTCAATCCGGAAGCCGCGAATTTTCACCTGATCATCAGCGCGGCCTAAAAACTCAAGTTTGCCATCAGGCAAATAGCGAGCTACATCGCCAGTACGATACAAGCGACTGCCAGTTTGGCCACTTAAGCCATCGGGCACAAACCGCTCAGCCGTAATCGCAGGTCGCTGCCAATAACCACGTGCCAGCGCCGCGCCCCCCACATACAGCTCGCCAGTCATACCCAATGGCACAGGCTGACCGTGAACATCGAGCAGATAGATTTGGGTGTTAGCGATGGGACGACCCAAGGCTGGTATTGCCGATTGAGCACTTGGCAAATTCGCACTCAGTGGATTGGTTAGCACACCCACCGTTGTTTCGGTCGGTCCGTAGTGGTTGAATACTTGGCAATCAGGTGCAAGTAGCGCCAAGGTTTGTAGCAACTTCCAACTAACCGCCTCGCCGCCCAGAATCAAGCGCTGACGTGGCAAGACTCGCGCAGGTTCAGCCACAGCCAAGAGCGCCGCCAAATGCGATGGCACAATTTTAAGACAATCAACGGCATGCTGCTGCATATAATCGGCCAATTGGCTAGCATTGCTCGCTCGCTCAGCAGTAATAAGGTGCAGCGTGCCACCATTTGTTAGGGTTGGAAAAATCGCCGTATGTCCAAGATCAGCGGCAAAGGTCGAGACACTGGCAAAACTAGCCTGTGGCGGCAGATTAAGCCGTTGGCTAATACTTGAAATATAGTTATAAAGACTTTGATGGCTGACCCCAACGCCTTTGGGTTGGCCAGTCGAACCAGAGGTATAAATGATATACATCAAGTTAGAAGGAACCGCCGAAGCAGCAACAGGTTCGCTTGAATGCTCGGCAATCGTCGGCCAAGCTTGATCCAGCCAAAGATAGTCGGCAGCATGCTCAGGCAATTGGGCTTGCAGGCTGGTTTCACTCACCACAATTGAGGCTTGAATATCGCCCAGCATAAAGCCCAAACGCTCTTTGGGCAATCCCAAATCCAGCGGTACATAAGCTCCGCCAGCCTTGAGAATACCCAAAATACCCACCAGCAGGTTGAGCGAGCGATCCAAGGCTAAAGCAACTGGTTGATCAGGGCGAACTCCCCGGGCCAGCAACTCTCGCGCCAGTTGATTGGAACGTGCCTCAAGTTCTGCATAGCTCAGTTGTTGGTCTTCAACCACAACCGCTGGGTGATCAGGTGTAATCGCTGCTTGAGCGCTAAACAACTCATGAAAGCAACGTGCAGCGTCAAATGGCTCGGCTGTTTGATTAAATTCAATTAATAGCTGTTGACGTTCGTTTGTACCCACAATTGGCAGTTGAGCCAAGCTTGTGTTCAAGTTGCTCAGTGCAGCAGTCAAAAGGGTTTGATATTGCTCAATCAACCGTTCAGCACTCGATGACGCAATCAACCCAGCATCAAAATTCAGGCTAGCGGCAAATCCTTGGGGTTGGTTGAACCAAGTTAAGTGGGCTGCATATGGATTGAGCGTAGCCCGTTGCTGCACGACTTGAAAGCTGAGATTAGCCATCACCAGCGGTTTGGGTGTGGTCAGCGCTTCAAAGCCAAAGGGGAAAAAGGCCAATTGACTGGACACTTCTGCAGGCCAATGAAAACTTTCTTGCCAAGCATAGGCCTCCACATATTCTTGCTGCACTTGTTTGACCAATTGACCAAACTGCTGGTCTGCTGCCAACGGGCTAGCCAGCGGTACGGCTTTGGCAAATAAACCAAGCGTGGTTTCAAGCTCGGCATATTTGCGCCCATCACAAACCACGCCAACCACACCATTGGTTTGATCACTCAAGCGCCACAACAAGGTTCGCCAAGCAGCCAAGGCAAGCGCTGAAGCAGGCACAGCTAAAGTTTGACTTGCCTGATTAAGCAGCTCAATTAGTTGTTCAGTCAGCGGAATTGGCAATTGCTGCGGTTGAAACGTTTGGGCCGCTGCTTGATTGGCAACAAACGCTGGCCGCACGGTAATCGCATCGTGCCAGGTTTGTTGTTGCCAGTAACTGCGGCCAGCAGCGGTTTCTTCAGCTTCCAATAGTTCGTGCTGCCACTCAGCAATATCGATATATTGCATTGGCTCATCGGTAGTTGGCTCGGCAGCATAAATCGCCGCCAGCTCGCTGGTTAAGTTGACCAAACTCAGGTTATCAGCACAGAGCGTTGGCACACTCAACAGCAAATAATGTTTTAGCGCATGTTCACGCCCAAGCCAGGCATGCAGCAATGGGCCAGCAGCAAAATCAAAGGCTTGCTGAGCCAATTGGCTTTGCAAATCAGTCAAACTATGTTCGCTCAGATCATAGCTTGGCAATGCTAGTTCGCTTAATTCGGTAACCACCTGCAACGGCAAGGCCATCCCTTGGAGATAGTGAAAGGTTGTGCGCAAAATTTCGTAGCGCTGTACAACCTGCAACAAACTAGCCTGCAAGCGAGCAATATCGAGGGAGCCTTCAATCACGATAGTTCCCTGAGTACGATAAGGCTGGGCTGAATCCAATTGCTGGAGCGCCCAAACATGCTGTTGCTGTGGGGAAAGCCGAAATCCCTCGATCATCGCATCCGACATAGTAATCCCTTCCTCACTTAGATCGCCGCTGCATCAACCGATTCGGCCATACCCACCACAATTTTGCGTGGGCCAACAAAAGGCGAGCGAGCATGAGCCACCAACATATTGTCGAGCATCAGCACATCGCCTTCTTGCCATGGAAACATCACAGTTTCTTGATCCAGCACATGGCGAATTTCGGCTAAAACCTCTGGTTCGATCGGCGAACCATCGCCATAGTAGGTGTTACGTGGCAAATCTTCATCGTTAAATTCTGCCAGCAACATATCGCGCACAGCCGCCGGCAGACTGGTCACATGGAAGAGATGGGCCTGATTGAACCAAACCATTTCGTTGGTTTTGGGATGCTTGGCAACAGCTTGGCAGACTTGGCGCGTGCGCAAACGATTGCCGCTCTTCCACTCAAAATCAATCTGGTTAAGTCGGCAAAATTCTTCAACGTCAGCTTTATTATCGGTTTGGAACACGTTCTCCCATGAAAGATCGATGCCCTCGCCATAGTTGCGCACATACATCACTTTTTTCTCAGCAAAACGATCGCGAATCGCTGGATCAAGCCGTTGATAGATGCGGCGGCTATCGGCAATCGGGGTTTCGCCTTGTTGTTGGGGAGCAATCAAACAGCAAAACCAAATTTTCATCGGCCAGCTGGTGGTATACGACATTTCGTTATGCAATGGAATCGATTGATCGGCGGGGTATTCAGTTGAGGTATAAATATTGCCGCTGACTTTGCTGCGCGGCGTTGAACGATAGGTATATTCTAAAAGCTCATTCGACATTTCGCTAACAAAACGTTGGAATTCTTCGAGGGTTTTAATGTTGAAGTTGCGGAATAAAATGCCGCCATGCTGGGCCAAATTGGTTTCGATAAATGGGCGATGGCTATTAGCCCAGGTGATCAAATTCAGGCCTTCGACAGCGGGAGTGACCAGCAGTGGCAAGGCACTATCGCTCAACAAAGGCTGCGATTTGATCAGACTTTCTTGGGAAACGCTCACAGAACGGCGACCTGCACCTAATTGGCCTTTGAGGCTTGGCTTTTTATCGTCTGATGTCGTCATGGGTTGATGCTCCTTCATTATTCAGATTGTTGCCCACGGATAGCCTTACGTTTGACGTGTTTTAGTTTTTGCAGACTGCTGGTTTCGCTCTGTTGAGCTTGCGCTTTTTGGTTATGGTGATCAAAATCCTCTAATCGCTGGGCCAAATCGGCCAATGAGGCGCTTGGTTGGTGTTGCACGGCCTTGAACAAGGCTTCAAGTTGGCCTAGCAACGCTAAAACGGTGGTTGTGGCAAAACGCTGGCGATCGTAGAGCACATGCAACTCGAAGGTTGTGGCACTCGGCGCACCGCGAATCGTCAATGGGAAGTTATTTTGAATAAACGATTGAATATTGCTCATCGTTAGGTCATTAAACTGACCCTGATTGCTACTATCCATCGGCAGATTTTCAAACACCACAGCGCTTTCAAATAATGGTTGACGGGGCGGCAATTCGCTCCAGCGCTGAACCTGCGCCACTGGTGTATATTCATATTGACGCATTTCAACCTGCTGAGCTTGCACATCCTGTAACCATTCAATGATTGACAAGGTTGGTTGGATGCGAACTCGTACCGGCAGGGTGTTGATAAATAATCCCAACATATTCTCAGCTCCAGCCAAATCGACTGGACGGCCAGAAACCGTGCTGCCAAAAACAAGATCATGCTGGCCACTGTAATGCGCCAAAACACAGGCCCAAAGCCCTTGCAACAGCGTGTTCATCGTCAGTTGATGTTGACGCAGCAGCGTATAGATCGCGGTTGTGAGCGCTGGATCAAGCGGCAACTTCTGGACAGCGTAATCAACGCCAGCTTGTTGGGCTCCGCTGGCTGGTGGCAGTGGTGTAGTTTTAGCAAAGCCCTGCAATCGTTTACGCCAATAGGCCTCGGCTTGGGCTAAATCTTGGCGTTGCAGCCAAGCAATATACTCACGATAAGGCCGAATTGCTGGCTGACTGAGCGGAATTGGCAAACCCTGCACCAAGGCCTCGTAGGCGCGAAACACCTCTTTGAGCAGAATGTTGGTACACCAGCCATCAAGCAAAATATGGTGTTGGCTCCAAATAAAATGGTAGCTATGCTCAGCTAAGTGCACCAACGTAACCCGCATCAACGGCGCTTGGGAGAGATCAAAAACCTTAGTTTTATCGGCCTCAAGTAACCCTGCCAGATTAATCGCTTGTTGCTCAGGTTCAAGCTCGCGCCAATCCAGATACTCCCACGGCATCTCCACGGTTGGATGCACCAACTGATAGGCTTGGCTTAAGCCTTGCCAGACAAAGCAACTGCGCAAAATTGTATGCTGATTGAGGGTGTGATTCCAAGCAGCTTGAAACGCCGCAAGATCAAGTTTGCCCTCAAAGAGCCAACTAATCTGCATAAAGTAGACAGTCGATTCAGGCTCATATAAGGCATGAAAGAGCATACCTTGTTGGGTTGGAGTCAACGGATACAGATCGTCGATTTGGCGATATTGCGCATTCAACTGAGCCAAATCTGCTGCTGGCAATGTGGCCAAAGGAAAATCTGAAGGCGTATAGCCACCAACATCTGGTTGCAAACAATGCGCAATGATTGCCCGTAGTTCGTGCATCAAGCTATGCGCCAATTGCTCAATCGTCGTGGAGCGATACAGATTGGTACTATACATCCATTGGATCGTTAATTGGGCATCAACAATACTGCCGCCCACTTCGAGCAGGTGTGGTCGCAGCCCAGCTGGGTCGTGGTCGGCTCCGCTCGATTCGTAGGCCCATGCCAACGGCGAATCAGCACTCAAGCCATAGCCAAATTGACCAAGATAATTAAAGCCAACCTGTGGCTGAGCCTGAATCGGTTGTTGCCCAAGATAGCGCAAAATACCATAACCAACACCATGCTGTGGAACTTGACGAAGCTGCTCTTTGATTGATTGAAGATCAGCACCAAGTTCACCGCTTTCTGCGAGGGTTAAGCGCAAGGGCGCAATTGCTGTAAACCAGCCAATCGTCCGCGATAGATCAAGATCGTCAAACAGATCTTCGCGGCCATGGCTTTCCAAATCGATCAGCAGGGCAGCTTGGCCGCTCCATTGACTCAAACAGCGGGCTAAGGCTGTTAACAATATATCGTTGATCTGGGTATGATAGGCTTTGGGCACCTCGTGGAGCAATAAGGCAGTCGTTGGCGCATCAAGGGCGACCGTCACCAAGGCCTGCGAGGCTTCGCTATTGTCAGCCAATGCCTCGGGGAAATCAATCGGCAAGCTTGGCAACTCGCCAATTTGCTGATTCCAATAGGTTAATTCGGCTTGTAGGGTTGTTGATTGACTATACTCAACCAATCGCTCGGCCCAAGCCTTGTATGAGCTGGTTTTCGCAGGCAGCTGAATCGGCTTGGCCTGAGCAATTTGTTGGTAGGCCGTCGCTAAATCTTCAAAAAAGATCCGCCACGAAACCCCATCGAAAATTAAGTGATGAGCCACCACCAACAAGCGTCCAGACCGATCGGCTCCCAAATTGAATAAAGCAACCTGTAACACTGGTCCAGTGCTAAGATTCAAACACGCTTGCAGCTGATTAGCATGCTCAGTAATTGCAACGCTTTGTTGTTCAAGCGGCAAATCAGCTAAATCAATCAAGCTAATGCTGGGCGTGGCAGCATGGTCGAGGTTTATTTGCTGCCACCCATCTGTACCGAACTGAAAGCGTAAGCGCAGTGCATCGTGCTGAATGTGCAATTGATACAACACTTGGCTAAGCAAGGTTAGATCAAGCGGCTGGCGGACTTCGAGCAAGGCCGATTGATTCCAATGGTGAAAATTTGGCAAGTTTTGCGCAAAAAACCACTGTTGAATCGGGGTTAATGGTACGGCTCCGCTAACTAAACCTTGTTCAGCCTGAATTTGGGGGCCAGTGCCAACCACGGTCGCCAAATTGGCAATCGTGCGTTGTTCAAAAACCTGCTTGGGGGTTAGCCGCAAACCAGCTTGGTTGGCGCGGGCCACAATTTGAATACAAATAATTGAATCGCCGCCCAACTCGAAGAAATTATCGTGAATCCCAACCTGTGCTAGCCCCAAAACATCGGCCCAAATCTCAGCCAAGATTTGTTGATTGGCGGTTTGGGGTGCATCAAACAAGGCTTGTTCAGCATGGCGCGTCGTTTTCGGTGCAGGCAAGGCATGGCGATCAAGTTTGCCATTGGGAGTTAGCGGTAAGCTAGCCAGCAGCACAAATACCGCTGGTAGCATATGTTCTGGTAAGCGCGTTTGCAAAAACGTGCGCAATTCGGCGCTGCTTGGTTGATTATCAGGCGTGGCAACCACATAGGCCACCAGTCGTTTCTGGCCATTTGGCTCATCGCGGGCAATCGCCACCGCTTCATGAACCAAAGGATGCTCACACAAGCATTGCTCAATCTCGCCTGTTTCAATCCGAAAGCCCCGAATTTTAACCTGATGATCAACCCGCCCAAGGTGGTTAATCGAGCCATCGGGTAAGAAACAAGCCAAATCACCCGAACGATACAGCCGTTGGCCAGGCTCAGCACTAAAGGGATTTGGCACAAACATCTGGGCAGTTAATTCAGGCCGATTGAGATAGCCCCATGCCAAACCAGGCCCAGCAATATACAACTCGCCAGCAATCCCAACTGGCACAGGTTGCAGGTATTGATCAAGAATATATAGTTGAGTATTGGCAATTGGTCGGCCAATTGAGGGTTTTTGGTTTGGATCGTCGCACAAGGCGAGGCTCGACCAAACTGTCGCTTCGGTTGGGCCATAGGCATTGAAAAAGCGTCGATCCAAACCCCAACGCGCCACCAACTCAGCCGGACAAGCCTCGCCCGCCACGATGACCGTAGATAATGCTGGTAATTCTGCCTCGGGCAGCACTTTTAATGCCGACGGCGGCACAGTAATATGAGTAATCGCTTGCTGTTGCAATAATTCAATCAAACTTGGGCCAGGCAACAAAGTCTCTTGATCAGCCAGCACTAAGGTTGCCCCCGACCAGAGTGCCATAACGATTTCAAAAATCGAGGCATCGAAACTCAACGAGGCAAATTGCAAAATCCGCTGCTGTGCATCAAGTTCAAAGGCTTGAATTTGGGCATAGGCCAAGTTAGCCAAACCCCGATGGGTAATTGGCACTGCCTTAGGTCGCCCAGTTGAGCCAGAAGTGTAAATCAGATAGACCAAACTCTCAGGCCAAAGTGGTACGGCTAGCTCAAACGAGGGATATTGAGCAATCGTTGGCCAATCGTGATCAAGATAGATTACCCGTTGTTGCTCAGTGCGAATTTGTTGGCTAAGCGAATGCTGAGTCAGCAAAACCTGAGCTTGGCTATCGTTGAGCATATAGTGCAATCGCTCAAGCGGATAGCGCGGATCAAGCGGTACATAGGCGGCCCCGGCTTTAAGAATTGCCAAAATTCCAAGCACCAACTCAAGCGAACGCTCAACACACAGCCCAACCAAGCTACCAGGCGGAACTCCCTGCGCCCGAAGATAGGCCGCCAATTGATTGGCCCGCCGATTCAACTCGCCATAACTCAGGTGTTGTTGACCAAATCGCAATGCAACTGCATCTGGAGTAGCTTGGGCATGGGCCGCAACAATCTTATGTAAATAGATTGAGCTAGGTAACGGCACATTCGTCGTATTCCAGTCCCGCAGCATCACCTGTCGTTCAGCAGCGGTCAATAGATCAATTGAGGCTAAACGAGCTTGTGGCGCGGTGGCAAAGCTTAGCAATAGATTTTGAAGATGCTCCAACAAGCGTGTGATCGTCGCTGGCTCAAAGCGCCGTTGATCATAAAACACTTGAATCACCAGATTTGGTGCGAGCACTGCCTCAATTGAAAGTGGATAATTGGTTTGCTCAATAAAGCGCACATCTTGCAGTTGCAAGGTTGCATTGCCCGATTGTTGCCATGCGGCCAAGGGGTAATTTTCAAACACCAAAATACTCTCAAACAGTGGTATACCACGTGGCACTGCGCTCCACGTTTGAAGCTGATTCAAGCCGGTATAGTGGTATTGTTGGGCCTCGACCTGCTGTTGTTGTAATGCTTGGAGCCATTCACTGACCGCTGCCTGAGGTTTGATGGTTATGCACACAGGGATGGTATTGATAAATAAACCAACCATCGCATTGCTACCAGCCAGTTGGGCAGGACGACTGGAAACTGGACTCCCAAAAACGATCGTGCGTTCGCCACTATACCGCCCAAGCAATAAGGCCCAAGCTCCTTGCAAGATGGTATTGATCGTGAGTTTATGCTGGCGGGCCATGATCTGTAGCGTTTCCGTTGCCGCAAGATCGAGCACAATCCGCTGTTCGCATGGTTGTTCTGGCCCAAGCAAGGCATAATTCGGGCGCTCGATCACCAACGGCGTTGGGGCTGAAATAGGGCTTAAGTTGGCTCGCCAAAATTGCTCGGCCTTGGCTTGATCTTGCTTTTGTAGCCATGCAATATAATCGCGATACGGTCGCGTTTGGGCTAAACGCAATGCCCGACCCTCGCAGAAAGCGCTGTAGTAACTAAATGCTTCCTTTAATAACAGCGCCATGCTCCAGCCATCGAGCAATAAGTGATGATTACACCAAACAAATTGATAGCAATCATCGCTCAACTGAATTAAACTAGCCCGTAATAACGGCGCTTGGCTAAGATCAAACCCACGTTGGCGCTCAGTTTGGAAATAGGCTTCAAGCTGGGCCGTATGGGTCTGCGGATCTAATTCGCGCCAATCGTGGTAATCCAAGGGCAACTGCACCGCCCGATAGACCACTTGTAACGGTTCTGCCAAATCTTCCCATACGAAGACTGTGCGCAAAGCAGCATGGCGCTCAAGCACGTGTTGCCAAGCCCGTCGAAACGCGTCAAGCTGAAGGATTCCCCTTAATTGACAGGTAAATTGCTCAAAATAGGCTCCCGAATCTGGGTCATACAGGCTATGAAAGAGTAACCCTTGTTGTAACGGCGAAAGTGGGTAGATGTCCTCAATATCTGCATTCATCCCAGTTCCTTCAGCTAGCGAAGTTTCTTCATAAGTGAGTTCAATGTCTGCTGATCAAGGTTTGCCATCGGGAAATCGGATGGAACATACGCGGCGCTAGTTGCGCTATCGCCTTGCAATAAATCGCGTAATGCCGCCATAAAGCGCTCGGCAAGCTGGGTAATCGTGGCTGGCTCATGTAAGTGATTGCTATACGTCCAGCGCACCCACAATTGCTGTTGCACCACCACCACATCAACGTCTAAAACATGCGATCGCGTGCTAGCAGGGTCACGCAGTGGCACTTCAAGTTGGGGCAATAACTCAAAGGCTGCTTTTTGAGCCGCACCCCCTAATTGACCAAGATAATTAAAGCGTAGTTCAGCGTGTGAATTGGCGCTAGGATTAGGTTGATTGAACTGCCATAAGCCATAACTAAGCCCATATTCAGGCACTTGGCGCAGGGTTTCTTTAATCACTTTCAGCATTTCAAGCGGCCCATCAAAGCCAGTCCAATCCAAAATTACTGGATAAAGACTGGTAAACCAGCCAATCGTGCGCGAAAGATTGAGATTTTCAGCAATCGATTCGGCGCGGCCATGGCTTTCTAAATCAACCACAAGGCTTTGGCTATACGTCCATTCGCCAATCGTTTGGGCTAAAGCGGTTAGCAATACTTCTTCAAGGCTGGCATGATAGAGCGTTGGCAATTGGTTCAGCAATACGTCGGTTTCTGCGACCTCAAGTCGGGCCAAGACAATACTGCTTGAGGCTTCAGTATTGGCCTGACCGCTATGATCAAGCGGCAAAGGTGATTGAGTATGCTGAATCGTCTGCCAATAGCTGGCTTGTTGGGCGACTTCTGGTGATTGGGCATACTCCTGAAGCGCCAAAGCCCAAGTTTTGAACGAACTGGTTTTGAGCGGTAAATTAATCGATTGCCCTGCCTGTAGTTGAGCATAGGCCGTTTGTAAATCTTCCAACAGAATCCGCAGCGAAATTCCATCAAATACAAGGTGATGCGCCACAATTAATAGGCGCTTGCTCAACTCTGCTTCGAATAGCACAAACCAAATCAGCGGGCCAGTGCTCAAATCGAGTTTGGTTTGGTATTCAATCGCGGTTGCTTCAATCGTTTGGGTTTGGGTTCCTTGATTCAAGCCCCTGAGATCAATTATCGCTAGTGGTAAATCAGCCTCAAGCGAGCCGTGGGTTTGTTGCCATTGGTCAGCAACCAACTCGAAGCGCAAGCGCAGGCCATCGTGATGCTGCAAAAGTTGGGCAACGATCGAGTGCAAATCAGCCTGAGTAAGCTCGGCAGGCGCTTCAAGCAACACTGGCATACTATTAAAATAGTGTGGATTAGGTAGATTTTGGCAAAAGAACCACTGTTGAATGGGCGTAAGCGGCACGGCACCTTCGATCAAGCCTTGATCGGCCACAACCAGCGTGGTGCTCGAAACCACCTGTGCCAATTCAGCAATCGTTTGATACTGAAATATATCTTTGGTTAGCACATGATAGCCAGCCTGATTGAGTCGCGCTACAATTTGCAAACTCAGAATCGAATCGCCGCCGAGTTCAAAGAAATTGTCGTGAATGCCAACCTGTTCGCGCCCCAACACCTCGGCCCAAATCGTGCTCAGCAGCGTTTCGAGTTGATTGGTTGGTGCAGCAAATTGATTGGCCAAATGCTCACGGGTGGTGGGCGGCACAGGCAACGCTTGACGATCAACCTTCCCATTGCGGGTCAGCGGCAGGCTCTCCAACACCATAAACGCTGCAGGCAGCATATATTCAGGCAGTTTGGTTTGCAAAAATGCCCGTAATTCACCAATATGCGGCATTTGTTCTGATTCCGCAATCAAATAAGCTACGAGTCGCTTATCGCCAGGCAGATCTTCACGGGCAACCACCACCGCTTCCCGAATGCTAGGATGTTGCGCCAGTACTGCTTCAATTTCGCCAAGCTCAATCCGAAAGCCACGAATTTTAACTTGTTGATCGATGCGGCCTAAAAATTCGAGATTTCCATCAACCTGATAACGCGCCAAATCGCCAGTACGATACCAACGCTGCTGATCAAGCTCGACAAATTTCTCGTCAGTCAATTCCGAGCGATTCAAATAGCCCCGACTAACCCCAGCCCCGCCGATGTACAGTTCGCCTGGCATACCAATTGGTACGAGGTTTTGCTGTGGGTCATACAAGCGAATCGCCATATTTGGTAGTGGTCGCCCAATCAAATGGCGCTCAAGCAAGCCCTGTTGGGGCACACGATAGCTGGTACAAATAATCGTGGCTTCGGTTGGGCCATACAACACATGAATTGCGGCTTGCGGAAAGGCGAGCCGCATCGCATTTAACAATTCAGGCGGCACTAAATCGCCACCAATAAAAATCATCCGAATGCTTTGACAAGCAGCGGCAGTATAGCCTTCAGTTTCCAAGGCATTGACCAATTGACGCATCAAACTTGGGACAGTGTGAATCACACTCATCGAAGCCAGCGACTCGATCAAGCCAGCAATATCCAAAATTTCTTCGCGGGTAAGCATCCACGATGTGCCGCCAGCAAGCAATGGGTTGAGCAATTCAAACAGAAAAATATCAAATGAGAATGGGGCAATACACGGCATCACATCACGAGGATTGAAGCCAAACGCTTGCTGACTTGCCAACAACACATTCAACAGATTTTGATGGGTAACCAAAACCGCTTTAGGCGTGCCAGTCGTGCCCGAGGTATAAATCATATAGGCCAAATTGCTGGGTTGCAGTTGATGATTTGGCGCATCAACCTGCTGAATATGGGCATGCCAAGCTTGATCAAGTGCAACAATATGGGGAGCTTCTAAGGGCAATTCAGCAGCTAAGGCAGCAGTTGTTAGCACGACCAAAGGCTTGGCATCGGCAACAATATAAGCCAAACGATCAGCAGGAAAGCTGGGGTCAAGTGGCAAAAACAGGCCGCCAGCTTTAAAAATCGCTAGAATCGCAATCACCATTGCAGGAGTGCGCTCAACGCACAAACCAACAACACATTCTGGTTTTACGCCTAATTGCTGTAAATAGGTCGCCAAGCGCTCAGCATGCTGGTTCAATTCAGCATAGGAATACTGCTGATCACCATAGCGCAAGGCCAGTTGATCTGGTTGGGTTTGAGCGTGACGGGCAATTGCATGCTGAACAAAATCTGTTTCAAAGGCTGTTTCAGTAGCATTCCACTCGATCAACAATTGCTGGCGTTCGGCACTGGTAACCAATTCAATCGCAGCAATCGGCAAATCCGGCTGAGCAACCATGGTTTCAAGAATCTGTTGCAGATGCCCAAGCATGCGTTCGACGGTTGCTTGATCGAAGAGATCAGTACTATACACAAAAGCTGTAGCTAATTCACCATCAACTTCATCGATCTCCAAGGTCAAATCAAACTTAGAAGTCCCAGTATCAACCTCGGCATAACCAAGTACATTTTCAGGCATCTTCTGACGAGCTTCTTGGGGATCTTGCAGAATATAGGCTGCCTGAAAAATTGGGGTATAGCTCGGATTACGCTCAGGCCGCAACACCTGCACCAAGCGCTCAAACGGCACTTCAGCATTGGCATAAGCATCCAAGGCCATTTGGCGCACCTGCTGAATAAACTCGCGGGAGGTTTGCTCAAGATTAAGTTGGCTACGCAAGACCAACATATTAATAAAACAGCCGATCAATGGCTCTAATTCAGGGCGGGTTCGACTGGTAATTGGCGTACCAATCAGCAAATCTGTTTGGCCTGTATAGTGCTGCAACAAGATCTTATAGGCCGCCAAAACGCTCATAAACAAGGTTGCGCCAGTTTGGGCAGTCAACTGTTTGAGCGATTTAAGTAGGCTGGCAGGCATTCGCCGACTGATTTTTGCCCCGTTGAAGGTTTGAATCCGTGGGCGTGGGCGATCGGTTGGCAAGGCCAACAAGGGTAATGAACCCGAGAGTTGGTTTTGCCAATATTCCAATTGCTGGGAGACACTGGCCTGGTTTAGGCGTTGGCGCTGCCATACGGCAAAATCAAGATACTGTATTGCCAACGGAGCCAATGGTGAAGGCTGGCCTTGACTGAATGCCTGATGCAAAGCCCCAATCTCTTGGACCAAAACCCCAGGCGACCAATCGTCAGAAACAATATGGTGCAAATTAATAATTAAGTGATGTTCATGAGTTAAGCGCAGCAAAACCACGCGCAACAATGGCCCATTGCTCAAATCAAAGGGCTTTTGAGCTTCAGCAAGGGTGTGTTTTTGGGCCTCGGACGCTTGCTGCTCCTCGGGAAAAGACCGCAAATCGATCACTGGGAGCCTAAAATCTGGCACAGGCTCAAGCATTTGGACTGGTTGTTGATCGACGGTTTTAAACGTGGTACGCAGAATTTCATGGCGCTCAATAATCGCCTGAAAAACCCGTTGCTCTAAGGCCACGTCAAAGTTTGGCCCAAAGCGAATCACGACCGGCACGTTATACAGCGCACTCTGCGGATCAAGTTGGTACATCAACCACAAACGTTCTTGGGCAAACGATAAGGCATAGGCTGCACCTTGCCGTTCGACGTGGGGAATCTGCTGTTTGTTTGGTTCGGCTTTTTTCTGGTTGAGCCGTTTTTCAAGCAAGGCTCGTTGCTCTGGCGAAAGAGCAGCTAGGCGTTTGGCAAAATCGCTCATTCACTGCCTCCTTCACTCGCAGTTTCATTCAACAAGGCTTGCACCTGATCAAGCGGGGTTTGCTCAATCTCAGCCAATAAAGCTGCCAACTCAGCATCTTGTTCGGCAATACTTGGCAAAATCCGTTGGGTTAATTGGGCAATACTCGCCCCTTGCAACAATTCAACAATTGAAAGACTCACTCCGAGATCAACCTCAATCCGATTTTTCAATTCAACCGCCATAATCGAATCAAGCCCAAGCCTATTTAATGGTTGGTCAAGATCAATTCGGCTACGATCAAGGCGTAATACAGTCGCAATCACGTCGCGTAAATGCATTTCTAAGCGCGTTTGGCGTTGCTCCGGCTCAAGCAAGAGCAATTCTTGCACAATGCCAGATTGGCTTGGTACGGCAACTTGATCGGTTTGGCGTGCAATTTGCGCATTAACCAATTCAAAGTGCGACTTAAAGAATGGTACTTTACAGGTTTGCGGGTAGGCTTGTTGCCAACGTTGCCAATCGGTGAGCATTGGGGCAATCTGAATCGGATTACGCTGGAATAGCTGGGCCATCACCTCAAGGCCTTGCTCCGAGGTCATGCCAATCACCCCACTTTGATTAAGCTGATCGTTCATCTTGAGTCGGGCAACAATTCCTGTTTCGGCCCATAGCCCCCAATTAATGCTCATTGCTGGCAGACCTTGCGAGCGACGGAAATGGGCTAAAGCATCAACAAAGGCATTTCCAGCGGCATAGTTGGCCTGACCAAACATCCCCATAATTGAAGTAGCCGACGAGAACATAATCATGAAATCGAGTGGCGATTTGCGTAATAAGCGATGCAGCAACCATGAACCAAAAATCTTAGGTCGATTGACCACATCAAATGTTTCTTGATCCATCCGCATCAACAATTGATCTTTAATTAATCCTGCTGAGTGAATGACCCCACGAATGGGCGGCCAACCTTGTTGTTGGTATTCAGCCAAGAACATGGCCAATTGCTCTTCATCACTGACATCAATTGACGCGACATGAATACTTGCGCCAAGATTTTCCAGTTCCTTGATTGCGGCAATCCGCGAGGCCAACAAATTATCAACATCAAGATCCAGTTGGTTCCAGAGCGAGCGATCAGGGATGGTGGTGCGGCCCAGTAGGATCAAGCGCCGAGCACCCTGTTGAAGCATCCAACGGGCAACTTCGAGGCCAATCCCGCTTAAACCACCAGTAATCAGATAGCTAGCATCGGGGCGTAAACCTAAGCCTTGTTTTGGTGGATCATCGAACGAATCGCGCATTAATCGGGCAAGATAGCGCTGATTTTGACGCAAAGCCAGTTGTTCGCCATCGATTCCAGTTGTGATTGCTTGAAATAGCTCAAAAGCCTCATTTGACGATTTGGTTGGGTCAAGATCGATCAGAGCGCCCATTAGTTCGGGATGTTCGGTTGCTAAGACCCGACCTAAGCCCCACAAGGGTGCTTGAGCCACTGCAATGGTGGCTTGCTCTGGCGTAACGGATTGCGCTCCACGTGTCACCAGCCAAATCCGTGGTAATTCGGGCTGATCTAATTCAACCACCGCCTGAATCAGCTGCACGGCAGCATCACAGCCTAAGCCTTGAGCTTCACTAAGCGTCGTTAAGGTTAGCTCTTCGGTATCAACTGCATCTAAACCCCAAAGATGAATCACCCCACGATAAGGAAGATTGCCTGCTTGGAGCACTTGTTGAAATTGGCTCAACTCGCGTGGGTTCAGCTGAAAGTGATGTTCGTCCAGCTGTTCATAATTATCGGCAGGTGTAACTAGAACACTCGACTCACCCCTGGCTTGGAAGAGTTGGGCTAACTCCTGCCCCAGCCCTTGCTGATCGCCCAAAATCAACCAGCTCCCAAGCGCTTGATGTGGCTGGACTGGATTTATTGGCTGTGCACGATGTTGCGGCGCACGTGCCAGTCCAATAAACTGGGCCTTTGTATTAGGATAGGTTACCCCAACACTATCAACAAACCCTAGTTCATCGAGCAATTCAGTCCAACGATCTTTAGCCAACAAAGGATAAGTGGGGCGTAGATCGGTATCGGTAAAACGCCACCAGCCACTGGTTAAGCCAAACGTTACATCCATCCAAGCGGTTGGCACAGCACCCTCAAGAAATGCTAACATCCCATTCGGAGCCAACAAGGTTTTGAGATGCGTCAACACTTGGCGCACATCAGCGGTTGCATGCAACACATTTGAGACCACAATTAAGTCATAGTGCTCAGCAACAAACCCTTGACTCACCGGATCACGTTCAACATCCAAGAGCTGATATTGCACAAAATCATACGCTTGGAATTGTTGGGTAGCCCGCGTTAAGAAGCCTTGCGCAATATCAGTAAACGTATAGAGCGTCTGCTGAGCTGGAAGTTTTGGCAATAATCCACCAGTTAGGCTACCAGTTCCGGCTCCAACCTCTAAGATCCGAATAGTTCGGTGTGGCGGCAATTCAGCTAAAGCACAGGTAATCAATTCAATAAACAATTCATAAAAAAGCTTAATTTGTGATTTGCTGTAAAGGTCATCGATCAAACTATCTTTGAATAAAACCTGTAATGGATCAAGTTTTCCGCTAAGAATGGCAGCCAAATTATCGCCACAACGCTGCACAAGCTGATAGATTGCAGCATTGGCAGGATACTGTTCAAGCAAGCTTTCAGTTAATCCTGATGGTGTTGTAGCTGGTAGTTGCGCACTAATCATCCATTCAGAGCCATGGCGGCTTAGCCAATGTTGCTCATGGAAAATTTCCAAGGCTCGCTGGATGAAGCGATCATATTGGGGAGTTATCGCCAATTGCTGGGTCAAAGTGGTATGATTAACGACCTGATCGACCGCAGGCTGCCAATTAAGTTGGCGTAATGCAGCTAGCATCTGGTAGGCAGCCAAATGATTCGCCGCCATTAATGAAGCCTCATGCTGCTCAAAATCGACAGTAGTGGTCACACGTTCAAGCACTGGGTCAAGCGCTTTGAGCAAATCGGTCGTGGTCGGCAAATGGCTAGCAACCGCTGGCTGGCTAGCTTGATCAGGCAACCACTTAACCGAATAGAATAAATCATCACCAATTGCGGTTTGGGCAGCCTGAGCACTTTCAAGCCGTTGTAAGCGTAGTCCTAATAGCTCTAACACCAACTGTCCAGCTTTATCGTAGAGATAAATATCAGCCTCGCGAATATCATCATTGGCAGCTGAATCAGCTCGCAATTGGGCATGGCACCACAAATTTGGGCTAAGTGGTCGATACAGTTTGAGCTGACCAATTCCTACTGGCAAACGGGTATCGGTTGCATCGCTTTCATCGCGTGGCACAGCCGCAGCCACTACCTGCAGGCTGGCATCAAGCAAAATTGGGTGGGCTTGATAGCTCTGGAGATCGTGCTCTAAACCAGGAGGAAGTTGCAGTTGGGCTAAAGCCTCACCATCGTTGCGCCAAATTTGCTTGACCGCTTGGAATGCAGGCCCATAATTGAGGCCACGTTGCGCCATCGCTTGGTAATGGGCTTGGCTTGAAAATGGCTCTTGACAACGAGCTTGAAGATGCTGCAAGGATACTGATTCGAGCGGCAATTGCCCATCTGGTTGTTTAATTAGCTGACCAGTTGCATGCAACGTCCACGCTTGATCTGTCTGACCTGGTTTCGTCAACGCACTAAAAATTTGAAATTTGCTACTAGCCGATTCAGGTGCAATAATCACTTCAATGCGACGCAAAGCGTTGGGTGCTAAAACCATCGCCTGTTTAAACACCACTTGATCAAGGCAATAACTACCCTTACCGAAAGCACTTTGGGCCGCTGCCAGCGCCATTTCAAGATAAGCTGCCCCCGGCAAAACCACCACGCCCTGCACTTGATGATCGCGCAGATAGCTGGGATTATTGGCATTCAGATCAAGTTCCCAAAGATGTTGGCCTACTGGATGTGCCAAAGCCACATGGCTGCCTAATAAAGGATGCTCATAGGCAGCCTTATAGTTTGGCTGCTGCAGCGCCGCACCATACTGGCGGCTGAGCCATGAAACCGATTGATCATCGAGCAATTGATCAAACCAATAACGTTCGCGTTGCCATGGATAGAGTGGTAAAGCTACATGCTGCCCAGTTTGTTGATAGAGCGTTGGCCAATTGATCGTTGACCCAAGGCTATAGAATGCGGCTAAAGTATTGAGCAAAGCCACAAATTCAGGTTCATTGCGACGCAACGAACCAAGAACATCACCTTTTTTCTTGGCATGGGCCAGTGCTTCCAGCATTGACGGCGATAAAACGGGATGCGGGCTAAGCTCTAAAAAGGTTGTATAGCCTTGTTCAAGCGCATAGTTGAAGCCTTGGGTAAAGAGAAATGGCTCACGTAAATTTTGGCCCCAATAGGTTGCATCAAGCGCCATACCCTCAATAATTGCTCCCGTTACGGTTGAAAATAACGGAACTGTGGTTGGTTGGGACTGGATCTGCGCCAACGCAGCAATCAATTCAGGCTTGAGCACGTCCATCTGCGGGCTATGAAAGGCAATATCAACACCCTTGAGAAATCGACAGAAAATACCTTGTTTTTCCAGCGATTTCAGCACCCGTTCTAAGGCTTGTGGGTCGCCTGAAAGCACACTTGATGCAGGGCTACTGCTCCCGGCAACCGCTAAGAGATCATCCCAGCCTGCCAAGACCAAGCGAGCTTGATCGAGTGGCAAGCCAACCATAGCCGTTTTACCTTGGCCAGCAACTTGTTGCATTAATCGGCTGCGATGGTAAATAACAGCAATCGCATCGATCAGGCTGAGTGCACCCGCTACATGAGCCGCCGCAACTTCGCCAACACTCTGACCAATCACCAAATCGGGCTGAATTCCCCATGAGCGCCATAACCCAGCCAACGCCACTTGGATTGCAAAAATCGCAGGTTGGGCAATCATGGTTTGGTCAAGCCGCGAGCTTGCTTCTGGCGCAGCAATTTCTTCAATCAGCGACCAATCGACATGTTGGCGTAGCAGCTGATCACATTCTTGCATAATTGAGCGAAAAACATGGTGTTGCTCAAACAATTCGCGGCCCATTTGGAACCAATGCGAGCCTTGACCCGAAAAGACAAAAACGATTCGCGGTTCGCGATCAAGGCGGCGGCTGCTCTGAACAACTCCATGGCGGATTTCACCTTGCAGATAGGCTTCAAGCAAACCAGCAGCTTCGGCCTGTGATTGAGCGACCACACCCAGCCGATACTCTAAATGGCTACGTCGCACTGCTGCCGTATACACCAGATCGTTGAACGCTGGCGCAGCCGTAGGATCAGCCCATAATTGCAAATAGCGTTGGGCTAAAGCACGCAGCGCCTCAGGATTACGGGCTGAGATCGGCAAAAGATACTGCTCATACTGATTGAGACTATTGCTATGCGCATGGTGAGGGGCTTCGGCAACCACCACATGGGCATTTGTGCCCGAAAAGCCAAAGCCACTGATCCCGGCAATCAGCGCTTGATCGGTTGATGGCCATGGGCCAAGCGCAGACTGCACAAACAAGGGAATCGAATCAAAGGGAATTAATGGGTTTGGCGCTTGATAATGCAAGTTCCCCGGCAATTGGCGATGCTTAATTGCCAAGACCGTTTTGATTAATCCTGCAACCCCCGAAGCCGATTCAGTATGACCAATATTGGTCTTGACTGATCCTAAGGCACAGCGCTGATTCTCAGCCCGATCATGGGCCAAAACATTGGCCAAGGCATTAACCTCAATCGGGTCGCCAACGGCGGTTCCTGTGCCATGAGCCTCGATATATTGCACTTGGGCCGGGGCGATGCCAGCATTTTGATAGGCTTGACGCAACATCTGCTCTTGCGCTTGGCCGCTAGGAGCCATAATGCCATTACTGGCCCCATCTTGGTTGATCACACTCCCCAAAATCACTGCCTGAATCGGGTCGCCATCAGCCAACGCATCAGCCAAGCGTTTCAAAATAATAATGCCTGCGCCTTCGCTACGCACAATCCCATTAGCGCGGCTATCAAAAACTTTACAACGACCATCGGGGGCTAAAGCCCCGGTTTTGGTAAAAAAGACCGTATCATCAGGCTTGAGAATAACGTTAACCCCACCCGCCAACGCCAAGTCCGATTCACCATTGCGCAGGCTTTGGCAGGCTAAGTGAATTGAAACCAGCGCCCCAGAACAGGCTGTATTCAAGGCCAAACTTGGCCCACGCAAATCTAAGAAATAGGAAAGTCGATTGGCAACCACACTATCGCCATTGCCCGTGCCCGAGTAGGCTTCGATCAGTTCTGGATAATAGCCAAACAGAATTGTGCCATAATTGGCGCTGAGCGTACCAACAAACACTCCGGTTTTGCTGCCTGCCAAGCTCAATGGTGGAACACCAGCATCTTCGAGTGCTTCCCAAGCAACTTCAGCAACCAAGCGTTGGCGTGGGTCGAGATGCGCCGCCTCACGGGGCGAAATACCAAAAAACTGAGCATCGAAATAATCGATATCATCGACAAAACCACCCCAACGGCTCGACATTTTGCCTGGCCGAGTCGAATCGGGATCGTAAACTGCATTAATATCCCAGCGATTTTGTGGCACTTCGGTAATTGCGTCGGTTCCAGCACATAACAACTCCCAGAAGGCCTGGGGATTCTCGGCCTGGGGAAAACGACAGCCCAGCCCAATAATTGCAATTGCATCGGTATGATTAGCGGCAAACGGCAGATTGGGCTGAGTTGGTTCGCTGATTGGAGAAGTTGAACCTAAATGGCGGGCTAAACTGTCAATTGAAGGGTAATCCCACGCCAGAGTTGGCGATAAGGGCTGGTCAAGCCACTCCTCAAGCTGCTTAATTAGACTTAAACCTTCGATCGAAGATAGCCCATATTTGATAAACGACTCACGGGTATCGATTTCGTGGGACTCAATGCCAAGATGTAACGCCAAATATGAGACCAACCAATCCTGGATAGAAGTTGTCGTTTGAGTCATAGAACGAGCGCCTCTTCTGGGTAATATGTTGTAAATCAATTAAGCGGCAGTGAGAAGTTGTGTGAGCCAAATTTATGATTTAGAGCGTTTAAACATAAAGGTAAAGCCGGCAATAATCAAAATCAAAGGCCAAAACCGAAAAAGCCCAAAAAAGCGATTCAGATTGGTCATTTGATCACTTGAGACCAAATTGGCTAATAAAGCGCCACCAAAACCAGCAAAAACCACCCCCGGAATAAACGAAAGCCAATCACTTTTTTTCAAAACCAATTTGCTCCCAACCGCCGAAAACAACCAACCTATGCCAAAGGTGACACACAAAATCCCAAAGCGGCTTGGCGAGCTGGCATCACTAAATGCAGTTGCATTCAACAAAAAGCCTAAGCCAATACCGGTCAATAAACTCCCGCCAGTAAATAAAAAAACCGTGGAACTGATCACGGCCATCACCAACATCACAATCCCCATAACGAGTGGAATCAGCGCTTGCACCACAGGGCTGACTTCAAAAGGTGCATAAAAAACCAAAAGACCAACCAACACAAGGAAGCCACCGACGACCATCATAGGCATAGTTGCCCGACTACCGGCTTTAAGTTGACTCATTATGAACCCCTTCACACACACGGAATTTGGATTGATCGCAAAATTTTGATGTTGATTGAGGATTAACTATCAGCAGGTTGGGACACTTGCTGAGTAACCAATAAGGCTGTTCGGCAGCCATAAGGCATTGCCTACCCGTGTTTTTGGGTAAGCAATAGCAGAAAGGGCATCCAAGGGCTTGGTTGTCCAACACGCTACACTAGCTTAAATAATTGGCGCTAATGGAATGGGCGAAATAAGCGTCGGTGTATTTATCAGTTTACAGAATTTGGTTCGCGTATAGACTGCCAGATATTTAACAATTTGTCAATTTCAATTTTGGCATAAATCAATAGCCCAAAAATCCTCTTCAAGACCTAATTCGAACACCAAAACTATTCAACTCCATAGGGAAGCATGGCAAAAATCTGCTATACTAGCGCCACACCCAAACAACACTAAATCAACTGCTCGACTCAATTTGCATTTAAGTAGATCAATTCTATCAACGGGAATTAACGTCTTATGCCACCAATTAACCTCATGGATTACCAGCCATTGGCCAAGCAACTGATTGATCGATCAGCTTGGGATTATATTCAGGGTGGCAGCGATGATGAAATCACGTTGCAGGCCAACCAAGCCGCTTATACCAAGTTGAAGCTACGCCCGCGAGTCTTGGTTGATGTTAGTCAGTGCACATTAGAAACAAGCGTGCTTGGCCAAACAATCGCAATGCCGATTGGCATCGCCCCAATGGGTTGCCAAGGCTTAGTTCATGCTGAAGGCGAGTGTGCTATGGCGCGAGCAGCCGAAGCAGCTCAGACCGTGATGATTGCTAGTGCCATGGCCAACTACTCGCTTGAAGCGATTGCCCAAGCCGCGAACGGCCCCCTGTGGTTTCAACTGTATGTGTACCGCGAACGCCAGATTACTGAAGCGTTAGTACGACGGGTCGAGGCTGCTGGCTATCAGGCTTTAGTGCTCACTGTTGATGTCCCATTTTTGGGCCGTCGCGAGCGTGATTTACGCAATGGCTTTGCCTTACCGCAACACTTGCATTTTGCGAATTTTGCACCAACTGATGCCGCAGGCCAACATCAACAAACGCTTGGAGCTTCAGGGATTGCAACGCATGCGGCTGGACGCTTTGACGCAGCATTAACCTGGGAAGCGATTGACTGGTTACGCTCACTTACGCGGTTGCCAATTGTGTTGAAAGGCATTTTAAGTGCTGAAGATGCCCAATTGGCAGTGCAACACGGCGTTGATGGGCTGATTGTGTCAAACCATGGTGGACGGCAATTGGATACGGTTGCGGCAACTATTGAATGCCTACCTGCAATTGTTGATGCCGTCGGCTCGACCTGCGAAGTGTATCTTGATGGCGGTATTCGCCGGGGAACCGATGTGCTCAAGGCGCTCGCCTTGGGCGCAAAGATGGTTTTTGTGGGACGACCCTTGTTATGGGGTTTGGCGGTTGATGGGCAGCAAGGCGCACACCATGTGTTGGAATTACTCAGATCTGAATATAGCTTAGCCTTAGGATTAATCGGCTGTCCCCACAGTCATCAATTAAATCGACATTATATTAGCTCCTAAGCCTCAATTCCTCCGATACCAAATCAATCCCCTGACAGATTAAGTTCGTTGAACACGACTCATCGCCGCCCGTTTATTTAAATGACGGGCGGGTTATTTCGCATGGGTCGTGATCAAGTAGTTGGCATATGGCAATACGCTACGCTCATCAGCAGGTTAATCATTAAAGCATGAGCCCATCAGTATCGCTGCTTGGATCACTGTTGTATCGCTCCAGTAGCTGTTGCTCGCAACCCAATTTCGTTATGCTTGAGCTAGCGAAATGGAGTTGTGATGAAACCAACATTTTATCGCCAAGAAGCCCTTGAAGTCTATCTCAAACAACAAACGACAATCAATCCACTCTCGATTGATGAAAGTCGCCCACGCTATTGGCTATGGCTGATCATTTGTGGGTTAGGGCTTGGATTAAGCTGGTTGTTGCTCCAACCACAACCACAACAGCCCAATTCCAGTGCATCTGTGATCAATCAGCGACAAATTCGCTATCAAACCAAACAATCAGTCATGCTTAATCAAATAGTCAATGTTTATGTCAATCAAGTAGCTATTTCAGCAACAGTGGCGCAAGTTAACCCCCATCAGGATGCAACAACAGTTGTATTAACCCTTCCCACGCTGGTATACCCAGCCGATCAGTTGGTTATTTTTGAAGATAGCCAAACCTTGGGCAGTCTATTAATGAATAGTTGGTAGCGCATATGATTTTTACCAAGCCAAACACAAATCAGCTTCTAAAACGCTACACTCAACGGCGCAAAGTACCAGTTTTATTGCAAATGAGCCAAATCGAGTGTGGTGCTGCATGTTTAGCAATGATCTTAACCTATTATGGCTATGAAATGAGTGTTGCTGAATGTCGTGAGCGCTGTGGCGTTGGCCGTGATGGTATTAGCGCAAAAACATTGGCTCAGGCAGCTCGCAGTTATCAACTTGAGGTTAAAGCGTTTTCATTTACCTACGAATCCTTATTAGCCTTGCGTCAACCAATTATTATTCACTGGAATTTCAATCATTTTGTGGTACTTGAACGCACGACGGAAACCTATGCTGAAATCATTGACCCGAACTTTGGCCGCCGACGGATTGATAAAGCCGAGTTTCTAACTGCATTTACTGGGGTTAGCTTGGTTATGCAGCCAAGTGCGAGCTTTCAACGCCGTAAAATTCGCCGCGAAACAATCTTACAAAATTATATACAACTCCTGACCCAGCATAAAACGCTCTTTTTTCAATTGATTTTTACCTCAATTTTATTGCAACTTGGCGGCTTAGTTGTGCCGCTATTCACCAAAATAGTCATTGATACGGTTATTCCCCAAGCACTGATCCATGGAATGACATTAATTGCATTGGCGATTATGGTATTTATCGCTATGCAAGGTGTGATTCAATTATTGCGCCAACAATTAACTATTTATCTGCAAACCAAGCTTGATTTGCAGATAATGCAACGCTTTTTTCGCCATCTCTTGGCTTTACCGTTTGTCTTTTTCGAGCAACGCAGTAGTGGTGATTTATTGATGCGCCTGAACAGTAATACGATCATGCGCGAACTGATTACCAGTCAAGTGTTGACCTTGATTCTCGATGGTAGCTTGGTGCTTGGCTATTTCCTGCTCATTTGGTGGCAAAGTAACGTGTTGGCGGCGATTGTGCTTGGCTTTGCCTTGCTCGAAATTGGGTTGGTGCTGCTAGCCCAATCGCGCCTACGCGAAATTATCAATCAAGATCTTGATGCTCAAGCCAAAGCCCAAGGTTTTTTGGTTGAAGCATTGAATGGTATGACGACCATCAAAGCCAGCGGCATCGAGCAACAAGTCTACGAGCAATGGTCGCCGCGCTATACCAACCAATTAGTGTGGTCGCTGCGGCGCTCACGTGCCAGTGCGGTGATCGATACCGCGATCAATTGTATTCATATGAGTGCAGTGTTAGGACTTTTGTGGTTTGGCACCCAATTGGTGCTCAATCAGCAACTCAGCACCGGTTCACTGCTCGCACTTTTAGGTATTGCAGGCGCATTCTTCGCGCCGCTAGCAATGCTGATTCGCACCGTTCAAAATATTCAATTGGCGAATCTCTACTTCCAGCGAATTGCCGATGTCTTGCATAGTAACGTCGAACAACCAAACAAGCCAACCCCAAGTGCCTTAATGAGCGCTGGCCAGATCGAACTCCGTGATGTGTCGTTTCGCTATAGCACCCATAGCCCAATTGTCTTGAAGAATATCCAACTAACCATCAAGCCAGGCCAGAAAGTTGCCTTGGTTGGCAAAACTGGCTCGGGCAAAAGCACCCTCGCCAAACTGCTTTTGGGAATGTATCAGCCAAGCAGCGGGGCAATCTACTACGATAAGCAGCCGACCGAAGCCTTTGATCTGGCGACATTACGCCAGCAATTTGGGGTTGTGCTCCAAGATACATTTCTTTTCAGCGGCTCAATTCGCCAAAATATTACGCTCCAACGCCATGATCTTAAGCTTGCCCAAGTTATTGAGGCTTGTCAACAAGCAGCGATTGCCAGTGATATTGAGGCCATGCCGATGGGTTTGGAGACGATTTTGGCCGAAGGTGGGAGCAGCCTTTCGGGTGGGCAACGCCAACGCTTAGCCTTAGCGCGAGCGTTAGTTCATCAGCCAAGCGTGCTGTTGCTCGATGAAGCCACCAGCCACCTTGATGTTGCCACCGAAGCCGAAGTTGATCGCAATCTTAATCACTTGGCTTGTACGCGAATCGTGATTGCCCATCGCCTAAGCACCATCGTCAATGCCGACTTAATTGTGGTGCTGCGTGATGGCCAAATTATTGAGCAAGGCCGCCACGAAGAATTGCTAGCGCAAGCGGGCTATTATGCCCAACTTATTCAGCAACAAGCCTAAATTTGGGCATTCCTGGCAATTCTGCCAGTGCCAGATAGATTCATCCTAGTACAAAGGAACCACCCATGATCGAACAGAACACGATTATCGGCAGCCTCGAACTGAGCGACGAAGAATTGGAAGTTGTCAGCGCTGGCAAGGAAAAGAAGAGCTACTCATGCACCGTTTCACGCGGCGATGGTGGCTGCAACTGCACCTGTAGCTCCAGTGCTACCCCCAGCCAAAACGCCTAATCCTGCACCAATCAAGCATATTTTATAAGGAGCGATCCCATGTTGAATATCGATTTGAACACCGTTGTTGGCAGCCTCGAACTGAGCGACGAAGAATTGGAAGTTGTCAGCGCTGGCAAGGAAAAGAAGAGCTACTCATGCACCGTTTCACGTGGCGACGGCGCTTGTACCTGTACCTGTAGCGCGAGCGCTGCCCCCAGCCAAAACGCCTAATCCTGCACCAATTAAGCATATTTTATAAGGAGCCGATCCCATGTTGAATATCGATTTGAACACCGTTGTTGGCAGCCTCGAACTGAGCGACGAAGAATTGGAAATTGTCAGTGCTGGCGCAGAAAAGAAAAGCTACTCATGTACCGTGTCACGCGGCGATGGCGCTTGTACCTGCACCTGTGGTTCATCTCCAACTCCACCAGCAACCCCACACTAATTGGTTGATTTTGTAAGCAAATCAGGAGCATTTCATGGACAATCTAAACATCGATTTGAATGCCGTTGTTGGTGACATTGAGCTGAGTGACGAAGAATTGGAAATTGTCAGCGCTGGCAGCAAGGAAAAGAAGAGCTACTCATGCACCGTTTCTCGCGGCGATGGTGCTTGTACCTGTAGCTGCACCAGCGCTAGTTAGATACGCTTTTGTGATGGAAGGAAGGACTTCGCATGCAACAGTTTGATCTGAACACAATTATCGGCAGCGTGGAACTGAACGACGAAGAATTGGAAATTGTCAGCGCTGGCAGCAAGGAAAAGAAGAGCTACTCGTGCACCGTTTCACGTGGCGATGGCGCTTGTCAATGCACCTGTCAAGCTAGTAGTGCGGTGAGTGCTTAATGATGCATACCATTAATTATGAATTAATTATTGGCAGTGTTGAACTAAGCGATGAAGAACTCGAAGTGGTCAGTGCTGGTGCTACGGCCAAAAGCTACTCGTGCACCATCTCACGCTCGACAAAAGAATGTGAATGCACCTGCCCACCACGGGAAAACTAGGAGCAACCAACCATGCAGCGTTTTGGGAAATCTCTCAGTGGTTCAGCCACGGGAATGGCTGGAGCGATGAACTCCGACATCCATTGCTCCAACCAGCACTTGCGCGGGCTTCCCAATCCAACAACCCTGCAGCGGCTTGAATCTGCTTCGCATTGGCCGGATCACTAGCATTATACCGAACAACGGCTCATGTTCGCAATTATGCTGCAATGAGCCGTTGTTGCCGGATGGTATCGCCCAAAGCCGGGGGAGAATCTTTAATGACAACACACAAGCAGCTTGGTTGGGGTGCGACGCTCCCCTTGGCAATGCGCAGCATGCATGTGCAGCAATGCTGTGATCAACCGTTGAATGCTGCCAATCAGCGACGTTTTGACCGCTGGCGGGCGCAAACGCCCTTCCAAGATAGCGATTGGTTTTCCCAACGCCTCGCCCAGAATCAGCTTACCCCTGAGCAATTACAACAGTTTTTACAAACGCCTGCCCAACAATTTGAAGCCGACCAAGCAGCACCCGACTGGGTTGCGCTCTTCGAAATGGCCTATCGCACCCCGTTATCGGAGCGGCTGCCTTATTCGGCCAAATTGTTACAACACCCCATGCATGGCTTGCTCTATCTGGTTGAGCCATTATTGGCCTACGCGGTGCAACACCTACAGCAACAACTCAGCGCAGTCCAACCTCGCCAAGCCTTTTTACAACCAGCGCAATGGGTCACGCTCTGGTTTGAGGCGTTAGCCCAACGCTGTCTGTGGATGATTAGCCGAGTAACTGTGCTTGAGTTACATATTGCGCGAGTTCAAGCCCAATTAAATGGCACAACCCCCGAAGAGCGCTATCAAGATTTTGTGCAACAATTGCAAGATCGTCAACGGGCACAGCAGTTGTTACAAGCCTATCCAGTCTTAATTCAGCAATTGTGCTTAACCATTCAGCGCTGGCAAACCAATAGCATGACAATCTTTGAACGCTTGAACCACGATTGGCCAGCCTTACAGCAGCTTTTTCCGGTGCTCCAACAAACAGATGGATTAATTGGCATCCAAACGGGCGCTGGCGATGTGCATGCTGGCGGCCAAAGTGTGGTCATTTTGAGCTTCAGCAATGCCAAGCTCGTCTATAAACCACGCTCATTGGCGATTGACCAAGCATTTCAAGAACTCCTACACTGGATCAACCAACATTCGTCGATGCTCCCTTTGCGTCTACTCAAAATTCTCGATCGCCATGACTATGGCTGGTCGGAATGGGTTGATCATGCGATGCTCAGCGACTCGGCAGCAATTGAACGTTTTTATCAACGCCAAGGCATTTATTTGGCCTTGTTGTATGTGCTCAATGCCTCGGATTTTCACCACGAAAATATTATTGCCGCTGGCGAAGATCCAATGTTTATCGATTTGGAATCGTTGTGTGGCCCCCAAGTGCATAGCGATAATCAGCTTGAAAACGAATTTATGGCCAACCAAGTACTCACCAACTCGGTCTTGAGGGTTAGTTTGTTGCCGGAGCGTTTTCAAGCCCGGGCGGGCAAAACCGGCATCGATATTAGCGGCTTGGGCACACGCGATGGTCAAACGAGTATGGATACCATGCCGCTGTGGGTCGAAGCTGGCACTGATAGCATACGTATGACCAAGCAAACCGTCAGCCTTTCTGGCAGCCAACATAGCCCGATCGCCACCGTTAGCGCCGAGCAAATTGGCAGCTACCTCAATTGTGTGGTCAGCGGCTTTGAGGCCATGTATGATTTTTTGCTAGCCCATCGCAGCGAATTACTGGCTGATAGCAGCCCCCTAGCCAACCTCTACCGTTGCAAGATCCGCGTGATTGCACGGCACACAGCCTATTACACCAAAATTTATCAAGAGAGCTTTCACCCCGATGTATTGCGCGATGCGCTTGATCGCGATTGGTTGTTTGATCGTTTATGGTTTGAGGTAAAATACAATCAGCGTTTGGTCGAATTGATTCCGTATGAACATCGCGATTTATGGCAGGGCGATATTCCGTTGTTTACCACCGTCGTTGATTCATGCGACCTGTGGAGCAGCGATGGTCAACGCATTGCCGACTACTTGCCACGTTCAGGCAAAACAATGGTGCTTGAGCGCCTACACCAACTCAGCTCCAACGATTTGGCCAACCAAGTACGCCTGATTAGTTTCTCGTTTGCCACCATGAGCGCCTCACTCCACAACAGCTATCGTTCAGATGAGCGTTATCTGTTGCCAACCAGCATCCAACCGAGCCATGCCGATTGGCTGTTGGCCGCCTGCGGTGTTGGCGATGAATTGCTGGCAACCGCCTTGCAAAATGACCATTCAATTACGTGGATCGGCCTGACCCAACAGCTAGAATTGCAAATGGTCGGGTTGGATTTCTACGACGGGTTGCCCGGCATCATCTATTTCTTGGCCTATCTCGGGGCAATTAGCGGGGTTGAACGCTACACCCAAGCGGCTGAGCGAGCACTGCAAACCCTCGAACTGCTACTCGAACAACATCAAGCCACATTAACGGATGTTGGGGCATTTGTAGGTTGGGGCGGCCTGAGTTATCTCTACTGGCATTTATCGAGCTTGTGGCAACAACCGGCCTTATTGGAGAAAGCTAAAACATGGCTAGCCCAAATACCCTCACTGCTGGCCAACGATAGCACCTTTGATCTCATGGCAGGGGCGGCAGGTAGCCTCTTGGTAGGCTTGCGGCTTTATGCCCAGCAACCTAGTGCTGAGTTATATACAAGTTTAGTGGCCTGTGGTGAGCACTTGCTTGCCAATAGCCAAGCCGAGGAGCTTGGGCGCTCGTGGCAAACCATCACCGATGCTGAGCAACCAGCGTTGGGTGGTTTAGCGCACGGTACTGCGGGCATCGCCTGGGCCTTGATCGAGCTTGCCCAATTAACCAATGATCAGCGCTACCGTGAATCTGGCTTGCAAGCCTTGGCCTACGACAATAGCCTATTTGTGGCCGATCAGCAGAATTGGCGCGATATTCGCACCGCCAAAACCAAGGGCAACCAGCAATCCGATGATCTGGTGATTTGTATGGCGGCATGGTGTCATGGAGCGAGCGGGATTGGGATTTCGCGCTTGGCAATGCTGCGCTGCCTCGATGATCCAACGATCAATCACGACCTACAACAGGCCTTGGCCACCACCCTCACCCAAGGTTTTGGCATGAATCACTCATTATGCCATGGCGATTTTGGCAACTTGGCCTTGATTCAAGCAGCAGCCAAGCACTACGCCGACCAGCAGTTAGCCGACCAAGCCCAAACGATTGCCAGCGAACTATTTGCCAGCATTCAACGAGATGGCTACCGCTGTGGGGTGCAATATGGAGCACAACCACCAGGCCTGATGACCGGCATTGCCGGCATTGGCTATGGCTTGCTCCAACAAGCCGCCCCAAATGTCGTGCCATTAGTCACATTTCTCGAAAGCCCTGCCATCTTCCCAACCAACGAACCATTGCTGGAGGTGATCAGTCGTGGTTAATATTTGCCCAATTCCTCAAAACGATTTAGCCGCCTTTTTGCCGCTGACCTATCCGCGCTATCGAGCCTTGTTGGCCGAAGCTGAGCCGCAGGTTGTGGCGATTGGTGCTTACGATCAGCAACAGCAAGCGATCGGCCTTGCCGTCGCCAGCCAACAGCAGCGCTCAGCCGAAGTGCTTTCGTTATTTGTTGCGCCTGCTTATCGTCGCCAAGGCATTGGGCGACAGTTATTGAATGCCTTGGAAACCAACCTTCGGCAACAAGCTTGCGATCAACTACACCTCGTTTATAGCCAAACTGATCAGCCCTCGCCGATGCTCGGTTTGCTCAACCAAGAGCAATGGCCCACACCCGAAGCACGGATGCTCATCTTCAAACTTGATGTCTTGCGCATGGCACAGGCTGCTTGGGTCCAACGCCAGTATCGTTTGCCCAAAAACAGCAGCATTGTCGCCTGGCAGGATGCTGATCCGGTCGCGTTAACGTGGCTCACAACCCAACAAACGGCGCGTTGGTTTCCCCCAGGCTTATCGCCATTTGAGCTAGAGCAACCATTCGATCCCAGCCATAGCCTGGTCTTTTGCCAAGATCAGCAGATCTTGGGCTGGGTGATGACGCATTTGATCGATCCCCAAACCCGCGTCTATACCCAATTCTATGTTCACCCTGATCTGCGCCAAACGGGCATTGCCTTAGCCTTGCTGACAACTGCCCTGCGCCACCAAGCCGCCCAAGCCGAACAATGGGGCATGGCCGCGATTCGCCATGATAGCGCCATGATGCGCAATTTCCTTGATCGCCACTTCAGCGACTATCTGGTTTCCTTACGTTCAACCTGGGGGGCAAGCAAAATATTAGCCTCCACAACCGATTGAATCAACCTTTGTCCAAGCGATGTCAAGATTTTGACAAAACCAAGCCTGTGCCGTACAGTTGGTGATATTCCACATTTCAGCCTACATTGCACCACTTGTATGGATAGCTAGCAACATTCTGTTAATTTGGAGTAACCCATGACAGTGCTATCAAACCATGACGAGCAATCAGCCCTCCTCGCGCATCTGTTAGAGCATAACCCAGTTGGAACCGCCGAACTAAGTGACGACGATCTCGAACTCTGTATTGGTGGAACCGCCTATGCAGGCAAACGTTCACCAGGCTGCGTCACCATGGTAGGTGGAGAATGTTGTGAGATCCAGCTCGATACCAAATAGCTAGCAGATAACCCATCACGACTAGGCACGCTATATGAGTGAAAGCTTCGGTTACTGGCTTAAACAGCGGCGTAAAGAGCTTAATTTTACCCAAGAATATTTAGCCGAGTTGGTAAGCTGTTCAACCATTACTATTCGCAAAATCGAGTCGAATGAACGGCGACCTTCGCGCCAGATTGCGGCTCGGATCGCTAAATTTTGTCAAGTAGAAGCCAATCGGGCCTTTGTTGATGCAGCATGGGCTGGGCAATCGCCTAGCCCATCTGATGGTGGCTCGCCACCTGAGCCAGCTCCTTCGAACTTACTGCCCCCATTTAGTTCAATCATTGGCCGCGATTCGGCGATTGAATCAATTTGTGTCCAATTTCAAGCCCAAAAAGCCCGTTTAGTTACGATTGTCGGCTCACCTGGCGTTGGCAAAACCCGCCTGGCCCAAGCCATTGGCCAACAGTTACTCACACATTTTAGCGATGGCGTTTTTTGGATTAGCCTCGATCCAATCGTCAATGCTAGCCTTGTCCCATCGTTAATTACGCGGGTACTCGGCATTCACGAAAACCCCAATCAATCGATCGAAGAAACAATTTTCAACTGGCTCAAAAATCGCCATTTGCTCCTCATTCTCGATAATTGTGAGCATATTATTGAGTTGCGCCAGTTTGTAAACCAACTGTTAAGTTATTGTCCAACCCTCTCGATTCTTGCGACCAGCCGCGAAGTGTTGCATTTGCGCTGGGAACAGCGCTTTCCATTGCGCCCGCTGACGGTTCCAGTACGCGGTATGCAGCTTGATCTCGCGCAACTGGCCCAAATTCCAGCGATTGCGCTATTTTTAGAGCGCAGTCGGGCGATCAATCCTCAGGCCGAGTTGAATGCATCGAATGCCCGAGCAATTAGCACGATTTGTATGCAGCTTGAAGGCTTGCCGCTAAGTATTGAGTTAATTGCTGCGCGTAGCGCCATGCTCAGCCCTCAAATGCTGGTGCATCGGCTGAATAATCAATTGAATGTACTGACCCAAGGCTCGCGCGATTTGCCTCATCGCCAACAAACCTTGCGCAATGCCATCCAATGGAGTATCGATTTGCTCGATAGTGCCGAGCAATTTCTGCTGGTAGCGCTGGCATTAGCTCCCGAAAGTTGTACCCTCCTGAGCCTAGAAGCGCTTGCTGATTGCTATAGCCCGTGGCCGTGGTCGATTTTCGATGGCCTAACCAACTTGTTCGATAAAAGCCTAATTTGGATTCAGCAGCAGCAAACTGATGAGCCACGCTTTGGGATGTTGCGGGTTTTGCGTGAATATGTGCTTGAGCAGCTTGCTGAGCCAACAACCATTCAGCAATTACGCCAAAGTTTTGCCAGCTACTACCTGAATATTGCCGAAACCATTTATCAAAAGATGCTCAACTCGCGTACCAATAGCCTTTTTCAAGAGATTGCCGCTGAGTATTATAATTTTCACACCGTTATCACATGGTGCCTTGAACCACCATATGATCTGGAAAATGCGATTAAGCTAATTGCGACGTTAATCGATTTTCTACATCTCTATGGCTATCAACGCGAGGGGATTAGTTGGTTACAACACATTTTGGGCCTGATTGAACAACAAACAGTCACGCTTAGCCCAGCGATTCTGGCCGATGCCTATAACGCCTTAGGCTTTTTATACTACCATCAGGGCAATATTAACCAAGCCCAACACTTTTTTGAGCGCGTATTGGAGCTTATTGGCGGCCACACATCGTTTAAACATGCACGAATTTTGTATAATTTAGGTTTAGTTAAAAAGAACAAAGGCGAATTTCTTCAGGCCGAGGCCGATTTACAAGCCAGTTTAGCAAGTTGGCGCACCCTTGGTTTACAGCCAGGCGAAGCCTATTCGCTCTGGGGGTTGGGCAGTTTAGCCCTCGACCAAGGCCTCTATACTCATGGGTTAACCTACCTGCAACAAAGCTTGGCAATTTGGCAAACGCTTGAATCAACTCATGGACAAGTGATGGTGTTAAGTGATTTGGCCGAGTTAGCCTTACTACAAGCCAATCCGCATGAGGCTGAGCAAATATTAGCCCAGATTAAAACGATTGTTGAGGCCAGCAATTATACAATCACAAGTTCACGTATAGCCTTGCTCGAAGGTAAATGTGCGATGCAACGCCACGATTTTAGCCATGCCCAAACCTGCTTCGAAGAAGCCGAGGAGATCGCTGAAGAACAGCAATCAACCGCCTATTTAGCCAAAATCCACCTCGAACAGGCTAAACTGGCTTTGGTGCAGGCACACTATCATCAGGCCAGTTATCATGGCTATGAAGGGTTGCGCCTAGCGACCATGCTTGAACATCAGACTGGGATTGCCAAGGCCCACCACGTGCTGGCCCAAGTCTATCAGCAGTTGGCCAATCCGAGTCAAGCCGAGCAACATTGGCAAGCTTATGCAGCAATTTATCAACACGTTGGTTTAGTGCCATAAACTGCCACACCTTTGTGGGCCTAGCTTCAGCATCTGTGACCACAGATTGATCGTGCTGCCGTAGAATTCCGTTAGCATTATCTGCGGCAGCACGCTATCTTCGACCAAGTTTGGGATAGGATGCACCAAGTTACTGATGCCTATTGCGCGGCGGTCTGCGCTGCGGCACGATCACTGGTTGCCACAAACGGCAGATACATCAAATATGGATCAACGACAGGGAGCCTGAAACTATAGATGGCTCCAGCATCGATCACATCGTCATCCACTACGAGGCTGGAACCATACTGAATGCCCGCGATACTACCATTCTCGAAAGGTGCACCCACGATCACGGTATCACCAGCAACCGCAACGGCGTTCCCAAACACATCAAATGACGAGACATTTGAGGCTTTGAGATAGGCCTGCTGGCTCCATGTTGTCCCGTTGCGTACCATCACCACTACTGCCCCAGAATCGCTCGCATCTTCATTCACCACGGGGGTGTCGCTCTGCTGAACACCTGCCGTATCACTATCCTCATTGGGTATCCCGACAACCACAGTGTCGCCCGATACCGCCACGCTCCAGCCAAAGCCGTCAGAACTCGACACTTGGGAAGCCTTTAGGTAAGCCTGTTGGCTCCACTGAGTTCCATTGCGCACAAACACATACGCCGCTCCCGCCATAAATGTAAATGCGCTTTCATCCACGGTCGGTGTGGCACTGTTTTGCACTCCTGCTATGTTGCTACGCTCATAGGGCGCACCAACCACAATCGTATCGCCCGACACCGCCACGCTCCTGCCAAAGTAATTATACATTGAGACATTTGAGGCCTTGAGATAAGCCTGTTGCGTCCAGGTTGTCCCGTTGCGCACAAAAACATAGGCAGCCCCCGATTCAGGTGCTAATTCATCGACGGTTGGGGTGGCACTATTCTGGACTCCTGCCGTAGTACTATCCTCATAGGTCGCACCAACCACAATCGTATCGCCCGACACCGCCACGCTCCAGCCAAAGCGGCCTTCTTCAAAGGGGGATAATCCAGTGACCTGTGAAGCTTTGAGATAGGCCTGTTGACTCCAGGTTGCCCCATTGCGCACAAAGACATAGGCTGCACCAGCATTGTCTGCTGCTTCATTAACGGTTGGAGTAGCACTATTTTGAACTCCCGCCGTGCTGCTATCCTCAAAGTGTGCACCCACTACAATGGTGTCACCCGATACTGCCACAGTCCCGCCAAAAAAGTCTGTTTCTGAGACTTGCGAGGCCTTGAGATAAGCCTGTTGACTCCAAGTTGTCCCGTTGCGCACAAAGACATAGGCTGCACCAGCACTATCCGCAGCTTCATCAACGGTCGGAGTGGCACTATTTTGAACTCCTGTTGTGCTGCTATCTTCATAGAGCGCATTTACCACAATCGTATCGCCCGACACTGCCACACTCGAGCCAAAAAGGTCTGCTATCGAAACTTGTGAGGCTTTGAGATAGGCCTGTTGACTCCAAGTTGGCCCATTGCGTACAAAGACATAGGCAGCCCCCGATTCAGGTGCTAATTCATCGACGGTTGGGGTGGCACTATTCTGGACTCCTGCCGTGCTGCTATTCTCATATGGCGCACCGACGACCACGGTGTCGCCCGACATGGCCACACTCAGGCCAAAATAATCTGTTTCTGAGACCTGCGACGGTTTAAAGTAGGCTTGTTGCTCCAATGGCAATAGGGTACGGATTGCGGCCCAGTCTGCCGAGGACAAAGGGGCTGTTGCCATGACAGAAGTTGGTGAACTGCTGATGGTTGCAGCGATCACGACTACTTGCACGAGCAAAACCATCCAAACGATCCGTCGAAACCAACGCGGTGCGAATCCTGACCGATCCATACTTCCTCCAATCACTGTAGGGGATACCTCAACACAACACTGACCGAAGGGGTACATCATCCAGTCCACTGAGCCGTCGATCGACTTCTCAGCGTGAGTAGATGTTGCCCATACGATGGTATGGCTATTTCGTTGCATGGTTGGCCAATATTGCCCTGTGATCGCCTCAAATCGATAGCTGGTTCGGGCCTTATGGCCAACAATTCGGCGCAGCCTATACTAAATTGTTCAGCTAATTGCGATGGTTGCGGACTCGCTAGCGTAGCGCGTTGGTGGATGCCAATACATTGCTGGCACTAGGGGTTGTGCTTGAAGCATGAATCAACATTCGCCAAGCCACTTAATCAATGAGTGGCTTGGCGATCTTACGAGGTGGGTTGCTTAGCAGAAATCGTTGAGGGTTAGGCCAATCGTATATTCGCGGGCTTGGCCCAAAACCCACTGGGCCAAGGCTAAATCGAGCACGCCCAAGCCAAATGGGCTAAAGATCGTGGTTTGCTCAGGGTTGGGGCGAGCAGGAACTTGGCCGCTGGTAATTTCGGCGAGATTGCAACGCACAAAATGGTGATGCCCCAAGGCTTGTTGAGCCAAATCAAGCGAGGTATTCGCTCGCAAGACATGCTCACGATCATCAACGACGTTATCGCAAAACTCAATTAAGCGAGGGTTGAGATCGCGCAGCGATGTATGCAAAATGGTTGTGCCAGCAGCGCACATGCTCAAATCATCAATATGGGGCGTAATTGCCGTCGTTGCCAAAGCGATCAAGCTGGTGCGCTGAAGCAAGGCCTCGATTGAAGCCACAACTTGCACATTCATCCCAAACTGATCGCTACATGCTGCCTGAAAATGCTCGGCATGGGCTGGTTGGGTATCAAACACCAGCACCTCACGAATGCTCGGAAAGACTGCCAGCAAAAAGCGCAGGGTTTCATGGTTGATCACGCCACAGCCAACCAAGCCAACCCGCGTCTCCTGTGGGTTGGAATGCAAATATTTGGCCGCTAAGGCTGCACTGGCCGCCGTGCGTTTGGCACTAATTTGCGCACCTTCCATAAAGGCAATGGGCAAGCCGGTTTGCGGATCGTTGAGGGTAATTGTGGCGTTGGCGCGTTGGATACCATGGCTCAGGTTGCCAGGAAACGAGGCGATCCACTTAATTCCAGCACTCGGCTGCGCACCACCTAAGTAGGCTGGCAAGGCAATAATCCGATTTAATGGATCATTTGGGAAGCGCAAAAAGCTGGAATGCGGCAGGGAGCTTAATCCAGCCTGATGCGCCTCGTAAGCCACTCGCACCAAATCGATCAAGGTTAATTCGGCTCCATCGAGAATGCGCCCAACTTCATGGCCTTTGAGTAGGGTTAATGATTGTTGCATTGTATTCCTCGTATTCCTCACAGCGGCAGTTTAGCCGACAACATTTTCGCGTTCGATCAGTGGTTGCGATTGATTAATCAGGACACTTGGGAGATGTTGATCGATCCAAGCGTGGTTGAAAACGGTATCAAGATAGCGCTCGCCACGATCACACAAAATCGCCACACACGTTGCATTAGCGGGCATACTTGGCAACATCTGGGCGATAGCGCGAATCACGCCACCCGACGAGCCGCCAGCAAAAATCGCCTCTTGGTCGAGCAAGCTATGGCAGCCAGCTACACAATCGGCATCGGAAACATAGACTACACCAGCCGCTAAATCGGGTTGGAACAATTCGGGAATTCGTGATGCGCCATGGCCTGGAATCAAGCGCTGGCCGGGTTGGCCGCCAAAAATCACACTGCCCAAGGCATCAACCGCGATCACCTTGGTCGCTAAACCTTGTTCGCGAATATATTCAGCACAACCGCGCAGCGTGCCACAGCTACTGGTCGCACAAAACAGATAGTCGGGAACATTCGGCAAACTTGCCAGAATCTCGCTCATGGTGGCGTAATGGGCCATTGGATTATGCAAATTTGCGTATTGATTACACCAAAAGCTATTAGGAATACTGGCTTGGAGCGCATGCACGCGCTTGATCCGAGCCGTCAACAAATCAGGGTCGGGCTGGGTAATAATTTCAACCTCAGCCCCATAAGCCCGTAGAATTTGAATATTTTGGTTGGTCGTGCGTGAATCAACAATACAAATAAAGCGTAAGCCAAAATAACGACAGACCTGAGCGAGGCCAATGCCTAAATTACCCGAACTTGATTCGATGATTGTGGTGGCTTGATCGATTCGGCCCTCAGCCAGTGCTTTGGTAATAATCGAGCGGGCCACCCGATCTTTGACGCTGCCACCTGGATTGAACATTTCTAGCTTGGCAAAAAGCTGAATCGGATGCTCAGCAAAAATCCGACGTAACGGAATTAAGGGCGTATTACCAATCAGTTGAACAATCCCGTCGTGTGAACGGGCTAATTTGGTGAATCCGTGGGTTAACATCCCAACATCTCCTATAGTTGCTCAGATGGCGGTGTTTGACGAGCATGCCATCCAGCAACCCCGATAGTCCACAGCAAGGTTAGTAATCCCAAACTTATAAATTGCAGTTGAATGCCACTGCTCGGCTGCGTCCCCACCAGCCAAGCGAATAGCGGGTTGAGCCAGCCATGGGGTTGCATGGCTGGGGTGAAAAAGCGATCGGCCAACAAGCCCGCACTAACGAAGCCAAGCGTGAGTGCTAACGACGCGAGGGCACTAATCAAGGCAAAAATCCGCCCATGCAGCGCATTTGGCAGCTGTTGTTGAATTAAGCTCGTGTGGTTGGCACTGCCCCATGGCAACATGCCAAAGTAGATGATTGCCGCGATTGCCAAGCCAATAATGCTTGGTTGCCAACCAGCCAACAGCATGGCTAATGCACCAATCAGTTCAGCCAGTAAAACCGCGCGGGCTAAACGACGCGGCGGGCGCAGCATACTTGCCAACAAACTCCCCGCCACCATACCTAAACCACCAAACGTCAGCAGCATGCCCAGCGTCGGCACTGAATGTAGTTCCAGCACCAACGGCGTGATCAAGACCTCGATGCTGCCAGCGCTAAAATTGCTCAAAATAATGAGGCTGGTTAGAGCGACGAGGCTGGGGTAGCGCAAAAACTCGCGCCATGCCAGCAAGGCCGTTTGCAATAACGGCACGTTGGCATGCTCGGTCACCTGTGGTTGGGGCGCAAAACGGGTGCTCGCCGTAATCACCAACGCCAGCCCAAAGGTCAGAAGATCGAGGGTAAAGATAAAGGGCATGCCAACCCATGCCAACAAACTACTACCAATCAGCGGAGCCAGCAATTGGGCCAAGGCATGGCTGAGTTGCATCAAGCCATTCGCTCGATTATGTTGAGTCGAATCGACTAATTGTGGGACGCTGGCAACATAGGCTGGCCATTGACAGGCACGGGCAAGCGCATTGATGCTATTGGCAAGATAAATTTGCCAAATCACCAGTTGCCCAGTGCTAAATAAGATGATCAGCCCAATCGTGCTAAGGCCGGCGATGCTATCGCTTATCAGCATCACCGTGCGCCGATTAAAACGATCGCTCAAGGCTCCGGCCCATGGCGCGATTAAGGTGGCGGGCAAGGTGTTGGTCAGCAGCACCCAAGCGTAATCACTTACTACGCCATGCTGCTGATAGACCCAAATGCCTAAGGCAAAGCCAGTCAGGCTTGAGCCAATCATCGAGCCAGTTTGGCCAAACCAAAGCAACACAAAGCGCAGCATTGGGTGTTGTTGCCAGCGCCGCAGCGAAATCATACGGCGACCTCCAAGCCAACCCCAATCAAACGACCTAAGGCTTGAACATATGGCTCGTGCAACATCGTGTGGTGATCGCCTGGCAAACTCACAATCTCCAGCGCTAGGCTGGTTAAGTTGCTCCAGCCCCAATCTGGCTGTTGATCAAGGCTTGGCTCGGGAGCTTCGTCGCGAGCCTTGATCAGCACGACAGGCACTGCTAAGCCTTGAGCTGGCTGAAAACTTGCTTGATGATTGGCCTGAAAGACCTTCAAAAAGCGTTCGATCAGGCTGGGTTCGGTTTGGGCTGGCAAAATACCAAGCGTAATCAGTTGGTCAGTTAGCAGGCCAGATTGCTCAAGTGGGCTTAATTCGGCTAAATCGGCCTCAGTCAGCACCAAATTAACTGCAAATGCCTGCTCCAATACCTGCTTGCCACGCCGCATCCATTCCGACCATGGCTCAAGCTGGCGTGGTTGCTGGCGAGTTTGGGGTGCAGCGCTATCAAGGCTGAAGAATTGGCAAATTTGCTGGCCCTCGGCAAGTGCCAGGCTAGCAATCGCCCAAGCCACATCGCTGCCAAACGAGTGACCAATCAAGGTATATGGGCCTTGCGGATAGGCGTGGCGAATTGCTTGCCAAGCTTGTTGAGCCATGGCTTCGACCGTCTCCAATGGGGTTTGGTTTGGCTCTAGGCCATAGGCTTGCACTGCATAAATCGCCCGCTCAGTTGGAATTGCTTGGGCTAGCTGTTGTAAATACAGCACATTACCACCAGCCCCTGGGAGCAAAAAGAGCGGCGTTTGTTCGGCTGCGCCATGGCGTAAGGGCACTAATGGCGACCATTGGCGGCTTTGATGCCGCAGCAATTGAGCCATTTCGGCGATCGTTGGGGCTTGATATAAGCTGGTTAAGGGCAGCGGCTGCTCAAGCGTTGGGTTGAGCAAGGCCATAAATCGAATAGCGATCAGCGAGTGGCCGCCATGCTCCAAAAAGTGATCGTGAATACCCAATTGATGGCCAAGCACGCTTGTCCAAAGTTGTTGCAGCTGCAATTCCAGCGGATCACGGGCAATTTGCTGGTTGGGCTGCTCGCTCCATGGCTTGGGCAAGGCCTGACGATCAATTTTGCCATTGGGGGTTAATGGCCATTCATTCAATACTACAATTGCGCTTGGCAGCATATAGCGTGGGAGTTGCAAGGCCAAGTGCTGGCGCAACGGCTCAATTGCAACCTCAGGGGTTGCGCCAATCAGATAGGCAATCAATTGAGCATCGGTCGCGGTTGTTTGCACCACAACCAAGGCTTGGGCCACGCTGGGGTGAGCCAGTAGAATGGTTTCGATCTCGCCAAGCTCAATTCGA
>NZ_DOPT01000034.1:57349-57516 GCF_003512625.1 Herpetosiphon sp.
CGAATTTTAACTTGTTGATCGATACGGCCCAAGCATTCCAGCGTGCCATCGTTGCGATAGCGAGCCAAATCGCCAGTTCGGTACATTCGCGCAGTTGGGTTGTGGCTGAAAGGATCGGGGACAAAACGCTGTTCGGTTAATTCAGGCCGTTCGTGATAGCCACGGGC
>NZ_DOPT01000045.1:0-15262 GCF_003512625.1 Herpetosiphon sp.
GGACGGAAGGGTGGTGATCACCAATGATTGTTAAAAACCTACCCTTGAAAGAAGGGGCTAGGGGTGAAGGCGGCCATTTAGTTTTTGGGATCGCCATCGCCTGCTTGGAATAAGCCCAAAGCTCCGCGCCCGACAAAGTTGAAGGCGTGGGTCACGATGGGATATAAGCCATCTTCAGCAGTCGTAAATTCGACAATTGCCCCTTGGGCTGGAGCCAAATCGACAGCTTGCGAACCATAGCCATTGGCAGTTTCAGGCCGTAATTGCACACCTTCTTTGATCACGGTGTTGAAAATGGTACCAACCACGTGGAACGAGCTATCGATGCTTGGGCCAGCATTCAGCACAAATACCCGCACACTTGCCCCAGTTTTGACTTCCAATGGATGATCTTTGTATTGGTTGGCAACGCCGTTGAAGACCACATATTCTGGGGCTGGAGCGGCTGAAGCAGCTTTTTCGAGGCTGACCAAATCGCCTTGCGGGCCGAGATACCATTCGCTTTGCACCAAGGCAAATTCATGATCAACTGCTGGCAAGCCTTCCTTAGGTTCAACAATCACCATCCCATACATCCCATTAGCAATATGATGCAGCGCGGGAGTTGTGCCACAGTGATACATCCAAACCCCAGCATAATTGGCTTTCCATTCATACATCTTATCTTCGCCAACATTGATTGAGGTCATTTCGTCGTTCCAAGCAACCTCGCTGGAGTGAAAATCGATTGAGTGTGGCACTTTGTTGGAGCTAGGGTTTTTGAGGTGAATCCGCACAGTATCGCCAACCTTCACCCGAATGACTGGGCCAGGCACTGTGCCGCCAAATGTCCAAACATGCTGGACATAGCCTGGAGCCACAGTCATTGGTTTTTCTTCAACCACTAATTCAATGTCATGGAGTGTGCCTTCTAAGGCGGCTGGCGCTTTGGCATCGTGCAGAATATATTCCGGAGCCGACTCATCGGCAGCAATATCGCTCTCTGGTGCAGGCCCACTATGGTCATCCATCATGGTTGGGGTAACTGCGGCTGCATCAGCCGAGGCAACTTGAATTGAGCCTTTCATGCCCGCAGCTTCGTGGCCAGGCACAGCACAAATAAAATTCATGCCTTCAGCCGGAATTGTGACCTCGCCAGTCACTGTTTCGTTGGCCTTAGCACTAATAACTGTGCCATCTGGAAAGGTAATATCGTGAGGAATCACCCCATCATTAACTAATTTAATCGTATAGACACCAGGACTTGGCACTGTGAGATTCTGTGGTTTGAAGCCCATATCAAACGAATGAATTTCCAACACTTCTTGGCTGGTTGGTTGGCTAGCCTGTTGGCTCACAACTTGGCTTTCGGGCTTAGCCGAAGCCGTTGGGGCAAGGCTACTCGTTCGTGTAGCCTGATCGCTACATGCGGCAATACTTGCTAACAATAGACTAAAAATCACTACCATAATGAATGATCGGCGGTTCATTGCGACGCTCCTTGCTTGAAAGCGAACCATCAATCGATGCTGGGGATCGCCAGTGATCGATATGCAATTGGATGTTGGCCAGCCGTTGTAATTACATAGCGCTAGCTTAGAACCTCACAATTGGTTTGGCTGTGACTTTTCTCGCATGGTGCCTAGCTAGCTGCTTGTGAGAAAAGTCGCTGCTCAACAGTTCTCTCACGGGTATGCTAGAGCCAGCTTAATTGTTGCAAGGAGCATTAAATTTATGTCAACTATAACCATAACCCCAGAAGTGATCGCCGAAAGCACTCTCGCCGCATTAGCCGAAGCTCACCCCGAGGTTATGGCTGTTTTACGCCAACATGGCTTTGATTTGTGTTGCGGCGGCGGATTAAGCCTGAGCCAAGCTGCCCAAGCCCATCACGTTGAACTAGTGCCGATCGTCGCCGATTTAACCGCCATTTTGAGCAAAACAGCCTAATTTCGAGGAGCCAGGATCATGCCAACACTTGCTCGTTACTATATTCGCACGGCATTTGTTTGGCTGGTGCTGGCGTTTGGTTTAGGCAGCGCCATGCTCACCAGCCAATTGTGGGGCTTCAAAACCAATCCATTAGCAGCTTTGCAAATTGTGTTTTATCACGCACTGATGGTTGGTTGGGTTACTCAGTTGATTGTGGGCGTGGCGATTTGGCTGTTTCCGGTACATACCCGTGAGCAGCCACGCGGCAACGAACGCATCGCGTGGGCTGCGTATATCACATTTAATCTTGGGCTTGGGCTGCGCAGCGTGGTTGAGCCAATGCTGCAATGGCAACCGAGCACGGTCGTCAGCTGGGCGGTGGTCGTTGCAGCAAGCTTGCAAGTTGGCGCATTATGGTTGATTTTGCTGATGCTCTGGCCACGGGTCAAGGGCAAAGCGGTCAAAGCCAAATAAGCGAGGGAAGCATGCCAAAATTTAGTCAAATCAGCATTCGGGCTGCCCTGCTCTATTTGGTAATTGGCGGTAGCGTTGGTGGCATCTTATTGGTGAGCAAGGCCTTTGGAGTTTGGCCATGGATTTGGTATTGGCGCACCGCCCACATTCATGCCATGCTGGTGGGCTGGCTACTGAATTTAATTTTTGGCGTGGCCTTTTGGATTTTGCCACGGCTTGATGCCAATGGCTGGCGTGGCTCACCATGGCTGGTTTGGTCGGCCAGCGGTTTGCTGCATATCGCGCTAGCAGTGCTAATTTGGGCCAGTATTTGGCCGTGGTCAGCAGCAATTTTTATTGCGAGTGGCCTTGAATGTGCAGCGGCCATAGCCATGGCATGGCATTGCTGGCCTCGTTTACAACCATTAATAATTGAGCCAATTCTGCACCAAAAGCTTAAATAATATGCTATGATGCCACTAGTTTTGGTGGAACAAACTCATGGCACATGCAGGCCAACAATTGGGACAACCCATCCGTCGCAGCAAGCTCAGCCGTTGGGGCTGGTTTTGCTGTTGCTACTTTATTCTGCAACTAGCGCTGATTTGCCCAATCGCCTGTATCATCCATGAATTAAGTTTCAGCAATTCCGCCCATGTTCAAGCTAATCCTAGCACAGCTATGTTTGTCTGTCGGATCGAAACGCCCTCGGACAGCAGCCCCACTTCAGATCACATGCTGAGCACTGCGCTGCATCGCCATCAACTGGTGGCTTTATTCGCAATGGTGCTGATTGGCCTGAATTTATTGCTCCAAGTCAAACCGCAAACCCAGCGCATCTATCAGCAACGGCTGCGTTTAGCCTCGTTTGATTTGCTACCCAAACTGCCCCCACCGCGTTCTGCCTAACCATTCAATTCATGATGTCAAACTCCGAAAAGCTCAACCGTAGTTGAGTCGTTGTGGCATGATTTTGAAAGGAAGCAGCAGTATGTCAGCCTCATTTATTTTGTTAATTAATCACACCAGCACCGCCAGCATTCAAACCAACCTATTGATGGAGCATGGCTATATTCCAATGCTCTTGCCGTTGAATCAATTGGCTCAATTGCCAGCCCTACCACACCAAACCATCGTTGTCGCTTGTTTCAACAACCAAACTGAGCTTGAACAACTGACCACCACCCTGCCAACCTGGAATATGCCATGGATTGGCTGGAATTTGAGCGGCCAGATCGAGCTTTCGATTGCGGCCTACAAAGCTAGCGCCGATATTGTGTTGACTGATAGTTGCACCGAGCAATTGTTGCTGAATGTGCTTAGCCAGCGCAGCAACTATATCGCTGGCCAGAGCGACCCGATTGTCAAACAGCGCCAACGCCATTATCAACGGGGCACATTAATCAGACTGCCAGCCGAGCATATCTTATTAATTAATGAAGGTGTGGTAGGTTTAGCCACGTTGCATAGCGATGGTTCGCAGGTGCTCGTCAGCTTATGCGGCCCACAACAGTTGGTGTATAGCACCGAGCAACAATCGAGCGTCCAGCTGTACGCCCATAGCGATGTCGTTGGTCAAGTTTATGCTTGGGCGCAGGTTGCCGAGCATCCATCATTATTACAACGCCTGCGCAGCCGATTAAGCCAAATGGAGCGTTGGGCATCGATGCAAGCCAATGGCTATAGCGATCAGCGCATTTTAGGCTTGTTGGGATTATTAGCCGAGCAATTTGGCAAGCCAACTGAGCAAGGCACATTAATTGATATTCGCTTAACCCATGAACAACTTGCCTCAGCAATTGGAGTCAATCGCACCACCACCACTCGCCTACTGCGCGATCTACGCAATCGTGGCTTGGTGTACACCGCTGGCCATGGTGCCCAAGAGCGTTTTTGTTTGCCAAGTTAACCTATATGTAATGGGTCATGGGGTTAACAACCAGTTCTCCCGTTCCCTCGCCCGCCACAGTGGGAGAGGGAACCACTGTCGGCTCGCAGGCAGGAACAGGGGCTAGCGCGAATTGGCTGTCAATACCGAAGATGCTTACGATTAGCCTAGTGCCTTAGCCTTCACGCCCTTCGTGGTTAAATAGCATATAGTGGATAACAGTGCCGTCAAGTATTGTTCAACCTTCACCCCGCTCTTCTCTTAATTGTTCAATTTAGTAGCAGCCAGCACCCGAGACACTGCTATTGCCATTGGCATAAACCGTCGAGTAGCTCCCAGATGTGCCTGAGTAGACGGTCGTGGACATACCAACTCCAAGGTTGATATACTTAACAATCGGACTTGCATTCAAGCGATAGAACGTCACTGTGATGTTGCCGCTACCACTAACATTTACTCGTGCTCCATTACTACACGAGGCATAAATTCCTGCACTACCCGCTGCCGAGGCTGAAACTGGCAGCAAGGTCATGCCCACCAACAATCCGCTCAATAGCAAACGCTTAACCATGTTTTTCATCGTTCCTCCTATGAGCAATAAATCCTATCATATAGTTAAGATACCAAAGCTGATTATTTTTTCAGGCAGTTTGAACTTGCGGGGTGAACATCCACAAAAATACTGATAATCTGAGGATCAGCATCAACGCTCTTTCCTCTACCCGAGGCGCAGAGCAAATATGGCACGAGGTGTTGGATCATTCATTTCGAACCAAAGCTTCGCGCCAATAGCCGTATTTCACGATCCCCGATCCCCAGCTAATCAAAATTGTCATCTTGACACTACTGATCATTGTGTTAGAATGACATTATTAGGGGCGTTTGATACGTCCCGCTCTTTTTCTCACGATTTATAGTGTCAAAATGACACTTACTAAATGTTTACCCAATGGAGAGTCATCATGACCGTCATCGCAGCCGAAGCAATTGGCGTGGCACATGAACGTGCCGAGGACTATGCAGGGCTTTCAATCGAGGAATTGGATCAACGGATTGCTACGGCTAAGGCCAAATTGGGCGAACGTTTGGTGATTCTGGGCCATCACTATCAACGTGATGATGTGGTCAAGCATGCCGATTTAAGTGGCGATTCCTATGGGCTTTCGGTTGATGCACGCAAAACTGCCGCCGAATATATCGTCTTTTGTGGCGTTCACTTTATGGCCGAAAGCGCCGATATTCTCGGGCGCGACGACCAAACTGTGATTCTGCCCGACCATACCGCTGGTTGCTCGATGGCTGATATGGCCGATATCGAACAGCTTGAAGAAGTTTGGGATGAGCTTGATGAGATTTTGGGTGATGCCGAGGCTCAGGTAATGCCAATTACTTACGTCAACTCATCGGCAGCCGTCAAGGCTTTTGTCGGCGAACATGGCGGGGCTTGCTGCACCTCATCCAACGCTGAGCCAATTGTGCGCTGGGCCAAAAATCTCCGCCCCAAAATGCTGTTTCTGCCTGATCAGCACCTTGGCCGCTATACCGCGTTTGCCAAGCTCGGCATTCCGCTCGATAAAATGTTGGTCTGGAATCCCAATTTACGCTATGGTGGGCATACGCCAGAGGCCATTCGCGAGGCTGAAGTGTTGCTGTGGGCTGGTCACTGCTCGGTACACGCCCAATTCCGCCCAGCCTACATCAAAGCTTGGCGCGAAAAACACCCCGAAATTAATGTGATTGTACACCCTGAATGCACCTTGGGCGTAACCAACGAGGCTGATTATGTTGGCTCAACGGCCTACATCATCAAAACGATCAACGAGGCTCCAGCAGGCAGTATGTGGGCGGTTGGCACCGAAATCAACTTGGTCAATCGTTTACAAACCAACAATCCTGATAAAACGATTGTCTCTGTCTCGCCGTTTGCCTGTCTTTGTTCAACCATGTATCGGATCGATCCTGAGGAATTATGTTGGGTTTTGGAGAATTTGGTCGAGGGCAATGTCGTCAATCAAATCGCTGTGCCAACTGCCATCAAGCAAAAAGCCCGTTTGGCACTCGAACGAATGTTAGAGATTGCTGGTAATTAAGCGTTTCCCTCACCCCCTAGCCCCCTCTCCCGCACGCGAGGCGAGGGGGAACCCATTCAGCATGAACGTTGGAATGCCCCTCGCCCGCCGCAGTGGGCGAGGGGTTGGGGTGAGGGATTATGCTTAGGCATTCACCAATTTGCGCCGCAAGGCAATAATTTCGGTTTCGGTAATCAGCAGCACCAAAATAGCTTGCGCGATGAGAAAGCCATAGCCCCAAACTGTTGGATCAAAGCTAGGTCCAACAATCAGCCAAACACTTTGGGCCAGCCACAAGGCATTGACTGCCACCACAAACCAAGCCGCCCCGCGCTTGATCGTTGGTCGAAACGAGAGCCACACCAACCAGCTGACCCATGGAATCAAGCCCAAACCGACATACCACAAAAAGCCGCTTGGCAAACCAAAAAATTCAGCCAGCGGTTGATTCAAGCCTAGCAAGCCAGCCATCAAAACTCCAGCGCTCATTCCATCAAAACGAATTGCATAGCGTAATAATTGAGGGTGTTGTAACCAACGCATACGATTGCTCCTTTGTTGTAACTGATGTCAAATCCCAACAGCGTCAGGTTTTGAAGAACCTAGATGCAGCATAGGCGCTGATGGTGGGCAGCACAATTACCTCTGAGGTAATCGTGGCAACTACCCAAATTATGCTAAGATGCAGCTATGAAACAAGCAGCAATTGGTTCACTGATTCGTACTTGGCGGCAGCGTCGCCACTTGAGCCAGCTTGATCTGGCCAGCGATGCCAATATTTCGACCAAACACTTGAGTTTCTTGGAAACTGGGCGTTCATTGCCTAGCCGCGATATGCTGTTGCATTTGGCTGAGCATTTAGAAGTACCGCTCCGTGAGCAAAATGTTTTGTTGGTGGCGGCTGGGTTTGCACCGTTGTTCAGCGAGCGTTCGCTTGATGATGGTGATTTAGATCCTGCTCGCGAGGCAATTCAGCATGTGTTGCACGGCCACGAGCCATATCCAGCGATTGCCATTAATCGCCATTGGCAGATGATAATGGCCAATAATTGTATTGATTATTTTCTGGCAGGCGTAGCCCCAGATTTATTAACTCCACCAGTTAATGTCTTGCGCTTAAGTCTGCATCCTGAGGGCTTAGCACCACAGATTGTCAATTTAGCGGCTTGGAAAGCGCATTTATTGGCCCGTTTGCGCCACCAAATCGAGCTAACCGCCGATACATATTTGGATGAGCTGTATCATGAATTGGCGGCCTATCCCACCAATCAAACTCATACTACGCCGATTCCGCCCTATCATGAAAGCATGGACATTGCCTTGCCCTTCACGTTGCGCACCGCCCATGGCATGCTCAGCTTTTTTAGCACAACCATGGTGTTTGGCACACCGATTGACGTGACAGTTTCAGAATTGGCGATTGAGGCATTTTTTCCAGCCAATGCTGCCACCGCCGAACATTTGCGCCAGTTGCATGCAGCCAAGGCTAGTCGATAAGCGAGTTATGGATGACCAACAAGAGTTTATGGCACCAAATAAATGAGCCAACTATGCCTGCTACACCGATTTCGGCTTCGTACTGGGTGCTCCCAGGATGTTTGCTGGCGGGCGAACATCCCATGCTGTTGGAAAAAGAGCCGTTGCATGAGCGTTTACAGCACTTCAGCAAGGCCAAAATCACTGTTTTTATTGATCTGACTGAGGAAACAGAAACTCAGGAATTGGGCGATTACAGCGCGGCGCTGCACCAAATTCAAGCAAGCCCAGCGCTTGTTCGCCATCATTTCCCAATCCCTGATATGCACATTCCATCAATTCCTCAGATACAAGCGATTCTGGCTCAAATAATAAGTGCGCTTGATCAGCAACAAAATGTGTATGTACATTGTTGGGGTGGGCTAGGCCGAACTGGCACAGTCATTGGCTGCTTGCTCGTCGAACAAGGCTGGGAATATGCCCAAGCCTTGGCGCAGATCGTAAACCTACGCCAAGCCACTCGCGACTCGCGCTATCCATCGCCAAGCAATGATCTGCAACGCCAATTCGTGGCAGATTGGGCTATGCAGGTTCAATAGCCTGATTGCCCATGGAGCTATTACTTACATTTTGGGCTGGGTTAGGCTGAATATATTGCCAAAGGGATCTTTGAAGGTGGCTTCGATGCCGTAAAATTGCTCTTGGGGTGGGGCTACAAATTCAACGCCACGCGCTTGAAGCTCGGTATACGCGGCATGACAATCGGCAGTTTGGAAAACGCCAGGCCCAACCACGCCACTTTGCAAGATTGAACGCATTTGACCAACGACTTCAGCGCTCATCATCGTGCCGCCTTCTGCAACCTCGAACAGCACCAAATCGAGTTCAGGCTGGGTTTTGGGGCCGACCGTCAACCAACGAAACCCATTATCCAGTTTCATATCCATACGCACATCAAAACCTAATTTATTGACATAGAAATCATAGGCCACATCGTGATCGAGCACGTAAATCGTGGCGTGCGAAAGTTTGGTAATCATTGGGTTGCTCCTAACACATCATTACGAACATTTGTTCATATAGCGAGTATAGGCTGATCGGCGGATAAAAACTTCTTGAAAATTGCGCAGTTAGTGCTTGTAGCTCAAGCCAATGCCAAAAATGGTGAGATAGCATGAGGGTACAAAGCGCCGAGGTAGGCTGAAACCTTGGAAGTTGCGGCGGCGATAATGGCTGGGCGCATGGCCAGTGCTGCGTTGAAATAGGCTACTAAACGAGCCGAGGCTCTGAAAACCAACCGCAAAACAGACCTCGGTTACTGATAAATCGCTGGCGACCAGCAACTCACGCGCTCGCTCAATCCGCCGATGAATCAAATACTGGTGAGGAGTAATGGCAAAATTGCGTTGAAAAAGCCGCAAAAAGTGATAGTGCGAGAAGCCAATTTGCTCGGCCAGCTGTGGTAACTCTACGTGCTCGGCATAAGTGCCATCAATATATTGGCGAGCTTGCCATAATAGCTGCTTGGTTGCTGCTGATGCGAGTTTCATACTACCCCCAAATACAGCTATTATAGCAAATCCATGATTTAAATCAAAACATTTGTTCTTTATTGTAATGTAGGTTTTAAGGTTCATCTTCGTTCCCTCACCCTCAACCCCGCTCCCACGGCGGCGGGCGAGAGGCGTTTCGTTGCGTGGTTTCCCCTCGCTCGCTCGGAAGGAGAGGGAATACGAAACACAATTGTAAACAGGTATCAATAGTAGTAGTCCAAAATTTGCTACAATTCAGATCCATCCATTTGGCAGGGAGCAGACTATGGATCGATCTGAGTTAAGCGAACGTGATATTCAAACCAAGTTCATTACTCCAGCATTGGTTCAAGCTGGCTGGACAGCCGATTTTCATCTGCGTGAAGAGGTTCAATTAACTGCTGGACAAATTTTAGTCACGAATGGGGTCGTTCAGCGAGCGGCCAAAAAATTTGCCGATTATGTGTTGTATCACGCACCCAATATTCCGCTGGCGGTGGTCGAGGCAAAAGATGCCAACCATGCAGTCGGGGCTGGCATTCAACAGGCTTTGGGTTATGCCGATTTGCTTGATGTGCCCTTTATGTATAGTTCGAATGGCACTGGTTTTATTGAGCATGATCGAACTGCGGCCCATGGCTTAGTGGAACGCTATTTGGAGCTCGATGAGTTTCCTTCGCCCGAGGAGCTGTGGCGGCGTTATTGTGTTTGGAAGCAGCTAACTCCCAATCAGACTAGCCTGATCAATCAAGATTATTACCTCGATGGCTATGGCAAGGCTCCACGCTATTATCAAATGATTGCTATCAATCGCACGATTGAGGCAATTGCCCGTGGTCAACAACGGATTTTATTGGTGATGGCAACTGGTACTGGGAAAACCTATACCGCCTTTCAAATTATTTGGCGCTTGTGGAAAGCCAAGGTTAAAAAACGGATTCTTTTTTTGGCCGATCGGAATATTTTGGTCGATCAGGCTCGCAATAACGACTTTAAGCCCTTTGGCAATGCCATGACCAAAATCAGCAATCGTGAGGCTAATACAGCATTTGAGATTTACCTCGCGCTCTATCAGGCTATGAGCGGTAGCGAGGCTAGCCAGAATATTTATCGGCAGTTTTCGCCGACTTTTTTTGATCTCATCGTCATCGATGAGTGTCATCGAGGCAGCGCCGCCGAAGATTCAGCTTGGCGACAGATTTTAGATTATTTTGCCAGTGCAACCCATATTGGGCTAACTGCCACGCCCAAAGAAACCCAAACCATCTCAAATAGTGATTATTTTGGCGATCCACTGTATACCTATTCACTCAAACAAGGAATTGCCGATGGCTTTCTTGCACCCTATAGTGTGCTGCGCGTGGCCACCAATGTTGATCTTGAGGGTTGGCGGCCTCAGCCAGGCCAGCGTGATGCCGACGGTCAATTGATTGAAGATCGGCTCTACAATAGCCGCGATTTTGAGCGCATGGTTTTTTTAGATGATCGGATTCAGTTGGTCGCTGCCCGAATCGCGGAGTTTTTACGCAATCACGACCCTTACCAAAAAACCATTGTCTTTTGCCAAAATATTGAGCACGCCGCCCGGATGCGCACCGCTATCGCCCAACATTGTAATGAGTTTGTTCAAGAAGATGCACGTTATGTCATGCAAATTACTGGCGATAATCCTGAGGGTAAAGCTCAACTCGATATGTTTATCTTGCCCGATAGCCGTTATCCAGTGGTCGTTACAACCTCGAAGTTGCTTACCACTGGCGTAGATGTGCAAACCTGTCGGTTGATTGTGATCGACCAATACTTGGAATCGATGACCGAGTTTAAGCAAATTATTGGACGGGGAACCCGCATTCGCGAGGATTATAATAAATTGTATTTTACAATTATGGATTTTCGCAATGTTACAACGCTGTTTAACGATCCGGAATTTGACGGTGATCCAGTTCAGGTTCAAAACTTCGGCGTTGATCAAGCCTTGCCCACCGCAACCGCCGCGCCACCCGCCGAGGCCCAAACCACCAATATTCGCTACCAAATAGGCTCTGGCGAAGTGGTGCATATTTTGGCTGAGCAGGTGCGCTACTACAGCAGCGATGGCCGCTTAATTACCGAATCGGTCGAGCATTTTGCTCGCAACACCGTGCGCCAACGCTATACCACCCTCGCTAACTTTTTGCAGACATGGAGCCACGAAGCGCAAAAACAGGCAATTGTGCAAGAGCTGGCAGCCCAAGGGATTTTGTTCGATAAACTTGCTGAAATTGTGGGATACGAGTACGATCCGTTTGATCTGATTTGTCATGTTGCCTTTGATCAGCCAGCCCTGACGCGCCGCGAACGGGCCGAACAGGTGCGTAAACGTTCATATTTTGCCCAATATGGCGAAAAAGCCCGGGCCGTGATTCAAGCACTCTTGGAAAAATACGCCGATCAGGGGTTAGCTACAATTCAAGATCGTCAGGTATTGCAGTTGCCAAGCTTTCAACAACTTGGCACGCCACGCGAAATTATTCAAGCGTTTGGCAGTCTCGGCCAGTATCAGCAAGCCGTAGACGAGCTAGTGCGGCACTTATATGCTGCATAATAAAAGGGTTGCATGAATCTCACTACAACCATCAAGAGCATTCAGGATATTATGCGCAAGGATGCTGGGGTCGATGGCGATGCCCAACGGATTGGTCAATTGGTTTGGTTGCTTTTCCTCAAAATCTTCGATGATCGCGAGCAGGAATTAGCACTGATTGACCCACATTATCGTTCGCCCATGCCCGAGGGCTTGGCTTGGCATCAGTGGGCCATCAATCGCGAAGGCATCACAGGCGAGGAATTGCTCAATTTTGTCAATAACCAGCTGTTTCCCCAATTGAAAAATCTTGCAGCTACCAATCAGGCCAAGGCCATGATTCAGTCGGTGTTCGAGGATGCCTATAATTACATGAAAAATGGCACGCTCTTACGCCAAGTGATCAATAAAATCAATGAAATTGATTTCAATCGCTCTGCCGATCGTCATCTCTTTAACGATGTCTATGAAAAGTTGCTCAGCGATTTACAAGCCGCTGGCAATGCTGGCGAATATTATACGCCGCGCACGGTTACGCAGTTTATGATCGAAATGCTCAAGCCCCGTTTAGGCGAGAGCTTGCTCGACCCAGCCGCTGGTACTGGCGGATTTTTAGTCTCAGCCGTGGAGTATATTCGGCGTAACGATGTCCACACGCCTAGCGATTTGGAAACCTTGCAAGCCAATATTCGTGGGATTGAGAAAAAACCGCTGCCGCATTTGTTGGGCATCACCAACTTAATTTTGCATGGAATTAATCTGCCCAATTTGCAACACGCCAACACCTTGGCCCGCTCCTACAGCAGCTATGGGGTTGATGATCAAGTCGATATTATCGCGACGAACCCACCGTTTGGCGGCCAAGAAGAAGATGGGATTGAAAACAACTTCCCTGAACTCTTCCGCACCCGCGAAACTGCTGATTTGTTCTTGGTCTTGATTATGCGCTTGCTCAAGCCCAACGGTCGGGCGGCGCTTATTTTGCCCGATGGCACGCTTTTTGGCGAAGGCATCAAAACTCGGATCAAGGAAGAATTGCTGAAAAATTGTAATTTGCATACGATTGTGCGCTTGCCCAATGGGGTTTTTAACCCGTACACCGGAATTAAAACCAATTTATTGTTTTTTGAGAAGGGCCAGCCTACCCAAGAGATTTGGTATTACGAGCACCCCTACCCCGCTGGCTATAAATCGTATTCCAAAACTAAGCCGATTCGGCTTGAGGAGTTTGAACCAGAACGGGCTTGGTGGATCAATCGTCAAACCAATCAGTTTGCTTGGAAGGTCGATATCGCTGACATTCGGGCCAATAATTTCAACTTGGATTGGAAAAACCCCAATCGTCAAGCCGATGCCCAAACTGACCCCTATCAATTATTGGCTGAATACCAAGCCGCTACTGCCAGCGCCGCCCAAACCCGCGCCAGCCTCAAAGCCGAATTGGTCGCTGCGCTGCAAGCCTTGCTGGAGCTCGCATGAACGAACTGATTACCGCGCTCGATCAGTTAGCTGAAACGCCCCAAGCCATCAGTCGCATTCGCGAGCTTATCTTGCAATTGGCTGTGCAAGGCCGCTTGGTCGAGCAAGATCCTAACGATGAGCCAGCGTATAACATGTTTAAGCCGCTAATCAAAGAGCAACAAATGTTGAATATAGACGTTAGATCATCTATAAATAAAGAACATACAAAATTTCAGATTCCTCCTTCATGGATATGGGTATCACTGGATGATATTGTAGTCTATGATGCAGGTTCAAAGCATGATCCCAACAATCTTGATCCTGATAGTTGGTTGTTAGAACTTGAGGATATTGAAAAAAATACCTCTGTTATTTTAGGACAATTTCTAGTAAAAGAGCGAAAGCCTAAAAGTAACAAAGCAAGCTTCCAGAAAAATGATATTCTTTATGGAAAATTGCGACCTTATTTGAATAAAGTTATTGTTGCTCATACTTCAGGATTTTGTACTACTGAAATAGTGGTGTTACGTCCAAAATTGGAATTGAGTCCCTTCTATATACAAAATTTCCTCAAAAGCCCCTTTTTCGTTAGCTACGTAAACCAACATTCATATGGAACAAAGATGCCTCGACTAGGAACACTAGATGGCAAAAAGGCATCTATACCCCTACCACCACTCGCTGAACAACAACGCATCGTCGCCAAAGTTGCGCAATTGATGGCGTTGTGCGATCAGCTTGAGCAGCAGCAAACCAGCCGCGAGGCGCTGCGCCAGCAAGTCCAGCAAAGCGCAATCAAGCAGCTTTTGAGCGAGCTAGCCCGACCAGCCGATGCGCAGCAGATTGCCCAACCAAGCCAACCTGAGCGCCAAACCAGCCTCTTTACTCGGCCCACTCTGGCGAATCAACCAATCGAGCCGCTTGCTGACGACGGATTGAGCATAAGCAGTGAGCAACAGTTGTTTTTTGAGCAGTTTGACGATCTGCATACCACGCCCAAAGCAATCGGCCAATTGCGCGAATTGATTTTGCAGCTCGCCGTGCAAGGCCGCTTGGTGGCTCAAAACCCCAGCGACGAGCCAGCGAGCATTTTATTGGAACGAATTCAAGCCGAAAAACAACGCCTGATTGCAGCGGGCCAACTCAAGCCCGAAAAAGCGCTTACGCCCATCGCCGCCAGCGAGCTACCATTTGGCTTACCCAAGGGCTAGGTTTGGGTTAGGTTAGAAGATATTTGTTATCTAATTACTGATGGCACACATTACACACCGACTTATGTAGACAATGGTGTTCCCTTTTTATCTGTTAAAGATATTTCCAAAGGATTTATTGATTTTTCAGACACCCGTTTTATCACGGAAGAGGAACATCTTAATCTCAGTAAACGATGTAATCCACAATATAATGATATTTTACTTACAAAAGTAGGAACAACGGGAATTGCAAAAATAGTTGATACCAACATTGAATTCAGTATCTTTGTAAGTATAGCCTTACTCAAATATTTTAGTCGCTATACTTATCCAAGGTACTTAGAATTATTAATAAATTCACCGCTAGGACGAAATCAGTCAAAAAAACATACTATTGGTGTAGGAAATAAAAATTTAGTTTTGAAACATATTAAGAAATTTATCTTAACCCTGCCGCCACTGGCTGAGCAACAACGAATTGTGGCCAAAGTTGAGCAATTGTTGGGCTTATGTGATCAGCTAGAGCAGCAGCTTGCCCAGAGCCAAGATTTGGGGAGCCGTAGTTTGGCTGCGCTGATTCAACACGCCCTAGTATGAGGCCTCAACCCCGCTCCCACAGCGGCGGGCGAGGGGGCTAGGGTGTGCTTTCTGCGGCGAACCACGGAAGGCTGGTTCATCGATGCATGGATGACGGCCCTGATTGCCCTTGAGGGGGT